>NZ_LZMK01000345.1:0-70814 GCF_001665865.1 Nocardia sp. 852002-20019_SCH5090214
AGGCGGCCATCGACATCAAGGCCGCTCAGCTGAGCCAGGACATCGACCAGGAAGGCGCGACGGTCATCCTGCGCGTCGAGGAGTCCGTCCCGGCCGAGGTGCAGTCCTCGATCGCCGAGGCCGTGGGTGCCGCGAAGGTCGTCCAGGTCGACCTGAGCTGAGACGTTCCGGGCCGGAATCGGCTCGGCCGCAGTACGTTACAGTGCGCGCGAATCCAACCGCCATGGCGCGGAGCGGGATTCGCGCGCATTGTGCGTTTCGGTAGATGTGACCGGTTGTGTGCCGGTGAGATTCGTGCTGGTGATTCGGGGAGCCCGTGCCGTCGGATCTCACTCATTGGGAGCGGCTTGCCCTGGTTATCGGGGTGATTCGGGGGACCGATAGTGTGACGGTGTCGGCGATCCGGCCGGGCGCAACGCCGCCGATCGACCGCCCTTGGCTGATTCGGCCGCATACGTGTTGCGAGCCGCGAGCAGGAACGAACGGAGCGTTGTCATATGAAGCTGGCTGTCATCGCCGGTGACGGTATCGGGCCCGAGGTCATCGCCGAGGCGCTCAAGGTACTCGACGTGGTCGTGCCCGGGGTCGAGAAGACCGAGTACGACCTGGGCGCCAAGCGCTACCACGCGACCGGCGAGGTGCTGCCGGAGTCGGTGCTGCCGGAGCTGAAGCAGCACGATGCCATCCTGCTGGGCGCGATCGGTGATCCCTCGGTCCCCAGCGGCCTGCTCGAGCGCGGTCTGCTGCTGCACACCCGCTTCGCGCTCGACCACCACGTGAACCTGCGTCCGTCGAAGCTGTACCCGGGCGTCACCAGCCCGCTGTCGGGTGATCCGGAGATCGACTTCGTCGTCGTGCGCGAGGGCACCGAGGGTCCGTACACCGGTACCGGCGGCGCGATCCGCGTGAATACCCCGCACGAGGTGGCCACCGAGGTCTCCACCAACACCCGCTTCGGCATCGAGCGGGTGGTGCGCTACGCCTTCGACAAGGCCCAGCAGCGTCGCAAGCACCTGACGCTGGTCCACAAGACCAATGTGCTGAGCTTCGCCGGTTCGCTGTGGCAGCGCACCGTCACCGAGGTCGGCGCGGAATACCCCGAGGTCGAGGTCGCCTATCAGCACATCGACGCCGCGACGATCCACATGGTCAACGATCCGGGCCGCTTCGACGTGATCGTCACCGACAACCTGTTCGGCGACATCATCACCGACCTCGCCGCGGCGGTGTCCGGTGGCATCGGCCTGGCCGCCTCGGGCAACATCGACGCCTCGGGCACCAACCCGAGCATGTTCGAACCGGTCCACGGCAGCGCACCCGATATCGCCGGCCAGTCCAAGGCCGACCCGACTGCCGCCATCCTCTCGGTTTCGCTGCTGCTGAACCACCTCGGCCGGTCCGAGGAAGCCGCCCGCATCGAAGCCGCGGTAGCCAAGGACCTCGCTGCCCGCGCCGGCACCGCCTCCACGGTCGAAATCGGCGACCGCATCGCGGCGTCCCTCTGAGCTTGTCCCGAACGATCCCCCTGTCGCCAAAACAATGGCGCGACAGGGGGATCGTGGCATGTGCGCGACTTCGACGCGACGTGTCGGAATTGGGGGCCACGAATCGGCGCACAGGAAGAGCGCGTAGTTGCCGTCGCAAAGCAGCCGGGACATGACCCGGTCCTGTGCGCTCGAGGGTTGCGCTGCTGGTTGCCGTCGACCGCCACCGGCTAGCATTGAGCGCAACTGATGCAGGCCATCGACGTGCGCAAAGACCTGGAGGCGGTATGACGGCGGAGCACATCGGGGGTGCCGTCGGATTCGGTCCGTACACCGTGCTCGACTTGCACGAACAACCGGAAGACGGCAAAGGGCTGGAACTCGAGGACGGGTGGTTGATCGAGGTGGCGGCGGGGGCTCGGCACAACTGGATTGCGCGCACCTTGGCGCGGATCGTCGAATCTGCGGCGGGCGAAGCCGAGGTCGTTGTGCTGGAGGGCGGGGAGTGGGAGATCAGTACGCCCAATGGCGTGCGTAAACCCGATGTCTTCGTCATCCCGCGCGAGGTGGCGCGAGCGGCGGTGCTGGATGAGACGCCGAAGTTGATCCCCGGCACCGAATTGTTACTCGTAGTGGAAGTGGTGTCGCCCGGCAGCGGTAGCGAGCGCACGGATCGGGTGCGCAAGGTCCGCGAATACGCGGCACTCGGGATCCCGCAATATTGGATCATCGAGCATCAGCCGCATATTCGAATTCATCGCTCCGTGCTCGGCGATGACGGCTACCGATGGGAGCCGACAGTCCCCGAGGGAAGCCGGTTCAGCGCGGATGTCGAGGCGGACAAGGTTTTTCGCATCGAGTTCGATCCAGCCGCGCTGATCGAGATTTGATCCTGCGGCCCGTACCAGGGGCGGGCGTCGACCGGGACCGCTCGATCCCGGCGTTCCGGCTTCGCCCCTAAGCGGTGCCGAGGCCTCTCAGGTTGTAGGTACAACCTCGAAAGTTGTTGGCGGCGTGACATTTCCCCACGGCCGCACTCCGTACTGTGACGGAAAGGGGTGCGGCCGTGGGGAACCCGGATGTCAGCGGTTGCGGACGATCGGCACCACGGGGACGGCGGCTGCCGCGACGATCGCGGCGACCAGATAGGTCGCCGGGAAGCCGGCGGCGGTGATGAGAGCGCCGAAAATCGGTGCGACAGCGGCAGATGCCAGGTTCTGGCCGGTGTTCTGGATGCCCAGGCCGCGGCCGCTCCAGTACGGGCCGGCGATTTCGGCGACGGCGGTGAACGCCAGGCCGTTGTCCGCGACGGTGATCACCGACGCGGCGAACAGGATCGGGATCGCCGCCCACCACCAGTGCAACCAGGCAGCACCGGCCAGAGCGGCCATCGAGACCACGGCCGCGATCGCCACGGTGTGCAACGGACGCAGGCGGCTGGCGACACGGTCGGACCAGATACCGGCGCCGATGCGCCCGGCGGCGCCCAGAATCTGGGTCGCGGTGACGATCGCCCCGGCCACCGGCAGCGACAGCCCGGCATCGCGATGCAGCCACAGCAGGGCGAACGTCCACAGGGTGGCCTGCGGAACCACCAGTAGCACCGAGACCGCGTGGATGCGCCACAGCGTGGAATCACCCCGATAGGGGTTGTCCGGATGCGCGCCGGTGCTGGCCGGGCGGGGCGGGTCGACGATTCCGATCAGACAGCCGATCGCCGCGACACCCGCCATCGCCGCCGGAACCAGAATCGCCGTGGAAAAGCCGTGTGCGGCAGCGACAGCCGGTATCGACATCGCGGCGACCGCGACACCCAGCGGCTGTGCGGTCTGGCGGATACCCATCGCGAGCCCGCGCTGATCGACCGGGAACCAGCCGACGATCACCCGGCCGCTCGCGCCGTTGGTACTGGCAGCGCCCATGCCGGCCAGAAACAGCAGTACGCCCAGGATGCGGTAGTTCGTCACCGTCGCAGCAGCCACACCTGCCACACACATCACGACCGGACCGGCGACCAGGACGGTGCGCTCACCCACCCGGTCCACGATGTATCCCCAGGCGATCAGCGTGCACACCAGGCCGACCGTCGGCATCGCGACCAGCAGACCCGCTGTGGCCAAGGGCATTCCGCGATCGGTCAGCGCCGGCAACAGGAACGGGGTGCCGTGCACGATGACCGCGCTCGAGGACTGAGCGAAGACTCCGAGCGCGAGCATGGTCCACCGCCGGGTCGCGCGCACGTCTGTCACGGTGGTCATCGCCCTCACCTCGAATCTCATATTTTGGGATCAGAGTCTTACTCTGTGAACCGGCTCTTACCGTACACCCAGGATGTGGCGGGTAGGCAAGTCGAAATTCGTCACATGCGCCCGTCGCAGACCGGGTGGTCGGCCGCGTTCGGGCAGGTGGATAGACTCTTCGCCATGCGTCTAGGTCGTGTTGCCAGCCCCGATGGGGTCGCGTTCGTGAGTATCGAAACCGACGGTTCCGACGAGATCGCTCGTGAAATCGCCGAGCATCCGTTCGGTACCCCGACATTCACCGGCCGTACCTGGCCGCTGGCCGATGTGCGACTGCTGGCCCCCATTCTGGCCAGCAAGGTCGTGTGCGTCGGAAAGAACTACGCCGCGCATGCGGCGGAGATGGGCGGAGCGGCGCCGGAGGATCCTGTGATCTTCCTCAAGCCGAACACCTCCATCGTAGGGCCGAACCTGCCGATCCTGTTGCCGCCCAATTCCTCTCAGGTCGACTACGAGGGGGAGCTGGCGGTGGTGATCGGCCGCCCGTGCAAGGACGTGCCGGCCGCCCGGGCCGCCGACGTCATTCTCGGCTACACCGTCGCCAACGACGTGACCGCGCGTGACCAGCAGCGCCACGACGGACAGTGGACGCGCGCCAAGGGCTACGACACTTTCTGCCCGCTGGGACCGTGGATCGAAACCGAACTCGATCCGGGCGATCTCGAGATCACCACCGAACTCGACGGTGAGGTGCGCCAGCGCAGCCGGACTTCACTTCTGCTGCACGACATTCCGACGGTGATCGAGTGGGTCACCAAGGTGATGACCTTGCTGCCCGGCGATGTCATCCTCACCGGAACGCCGGAAGGTGTAGGACCGATGACGGATGGGCAAACCGTATCCGTGACGGTTCAGGGTATCGGCACCCTCACCAATCCTGTTGCCGCCAAACGTTGATCGAGAGAAGGAATATGACTGACGTACGGGTCCGATTCTGCCCGTCACCCACCGGCACACCGCATGTCGGCCTGATCCGGACCGCGCTGTTCAACTGGGCGTTCGCTCGCCACCACGGCGGCACCTTCGTCTTCCGTATCGAAGACACCGATGCCGCACGCGATTCCGAGGAGTCGTACCACGCGATTCTGGACGCGCTGCGGTGGCTCGGGCTGACGTGGGACGAGGGGCCGGAGGTCGGCGGGCCCTACGGTCCCTACCGTCAGTCGCAGCGGCGTGAGCTTCATCTCGATGTCGTCCAGAGGTTGCTGGCGGCCGGTGAGGCCTATGAATCCTTCTCCACCCCAGACGAAGTCGAGGCCCGTCACCGGGCAGCCGGACGCGATCCGAAGCTCGGTTACGACAACTTCGACCGCGATCTGACCCCCGAGCAGATCGCCGCCTACAAGGCCGAGGGCCGCCCCGCGGTGGTGCGCTTGCGGATGCCCGAGCACGATCTGGTGTGGAACGATCTGGTTCGCGGGGAGATCACTGCCAAGGCCGGGACGGTGCCCGATTTCGCGCTCACCCGCGGCACCGGTGATCCGCTCTATACGCTGGTGAATCCCGTCGACGACGCGCTGATGAAAATCACACACGTGTTGCGCGGGGAAGACCTGCTTTCCTCCACTCCGCGGCAGTTGGCGTTGTATGCCGCATTGCAGCGGATCGGGGTGGCGGAGTTCACTCCGGAGTTCGGTCATCTGCCCTTCGTGATGGGCCAGGGCAACAAGAAGTTGTCCAAACGTGATCCGGGGTCGAATCTCTTCGCGCACCGGGATCGCGGATTCATTCCTGAAGGTTTGCTGAATTACCTGGCTTTGCTCGGATGGAGCCTCGCCGAGGACCGCGATGTCTTCTCCATGGCGGAGATGGTCGATGCGTTCGAGATATCGAAAGTAAATTCGAATCCGGCCCGCTTCGACCAGAAGAAGGCGGATGCGATCAACGCCGAACACATTCGTTTGCTGGACACCGGGGATTTCGCCCGTAGGTTGCGGGAGTTCCTCACCGCGCACGGTCACATCGGCGCCGAAGTGGACGACCGAGTTTTCGCCGCTGCGGCGGAGTTGGTGCAGACCCGGATCGTGGTTCTCGGCGATGCGTGGGATCTATTGAAGTTTCTGTTCGTGCCGGCCGAGGAGTTTGCTGTCGACGAGGCCGCGGCGCAAAAGAATCTGGGGCCCGATGCGGTGCCGGTGTTGCAGGCCGCCGTGGCGGCGCTCGACGGTGTTTCCGAATGGACGCCGCCCGTGCTCGAGGAGGCGCTGAAAAAGGCTCTGGTCGACGATCTGGGGCTCAAACCGCGTAAGGCCTTCGGTCCCGTGCGGGTGGCGGTCACCGGCTCGCACATCAGCCCGCCGCTGTACGAATCGCTGGAACTGCTCGGCCGTGAGGTGACCATGCGGCGGCTGCGGGCCGCGCTGGCGTAGCCGGACGGCCCCGGTGCCCGACCGATCGGGGGCCGGGGCCGCGCAGGCCGTGAAAAACGGCTCTGACCAGACGATTTGTATAAATACGGGAGGGGTTTGGTACTCTTCTTCTCGGCCCGGAACGAGGGCCTCGAACCGGCAGGGGAGAGGCTGAAAGCCCAGGTCATTGGGGTATGGTGTAATTGGCAACACAGCTGATTCTGGTTCAGCCATTCTAGGTTCGAGTCCTGGTACCCCAGCGGAGAATGTTGATTCGCTTCGTTCGGTCGAGTCGGAACAGCATCCCCGGCGATTTGGTCGCCGGGTCTCGGCCGGTTAAGCTTGCCGAGCCTCCTCGATCGAAAGATCCACGGAGTCTCCCTTCGGGGAAGTCCTCTGGCCCCGTCGTCTAGCGGCCTAGGACGCCGCCCTCTCAAGGCGGTAGCGCGGGTTCAAATCCCGTCGGGGCTACATTCGAAAGCCCTCCAGCGCGAGCTGGAGGGCTTTTCTCGTTCCCGGGTGCGGATCAGTCCTGCACCGGCCAGGTGGATCCACCCGGCGGCATGGCGGGCATACCGAGCTTGCGGTGATCCCAGCTGCGCACCCGTTCCGGCACCACGCGGATCGCGACGCGCTTGTTGAGCATCGCCTCCACCATCGGGCGCAATTCCTCGGTGTAGGGGCCGGTGTAGCGCTCCCAGACGCTGACGCCGACCTTGAACAGCGCCTCCGGGTCCTCCACGATCTCCGCGCGGCCCTCGATCGACACCCCGCGCAACTGGTCGTAGGTGTCGCCCGCCTCGACCAGCACGGTGACGCGGGGATCGCGCCGCAGATTCACCGCCTTCTGCGACTTACCCTTCGTCTCGAACCAGATTTCACCGTCGACCAGGCCGTACCACATCGCCGTGAGATGCGGCGTTCCGTTCTTGCCCAGGCTCGCCAGCGTCATGATGCGGCTGCGTTCCAGGAATTCGGTGATCTCCGTCTCGGACATCACGATCTGTGCGCGTTGGTTCACTCCCATGCGGTCACGATACTTTACGGCGTATGGCCAGGATCACAGCTCGTGATCGGGATCAGAGCCGCTTGTGCAAGGCATCGGCGGCGGCGACGAGGTCGGCGGCCCAGCGCGCGCCCGGGCGCCGGCCCATGCGATCGATCGGGCCGGATACCGAGACCGCGGCGATCACCTGGGACGACCCGTCGCGCACCGGCGCGGAGACGCTGGCCACACCCGCGGACCGTTCGGCGGCGCTCTGTGCCCAGCCGCGGCGGCGGACCTCGGCCAGGGCGCGCTCACCGAAGACCGCGTCGGCCAGCACGCCTCGTTGCAGTTCCGGATCGGCCCAGGCCAGCAGGACCTTCGCGGCCGATCCGGCGGTCAGCGGCAGGCGGGCGCCGACCGGGACGGTGTCACGCAGGCCGGAGGTGGGCTCGAGCGCGGCCACGCAGATGCGGGAGTGCCCGTCGAGCCGGTAGAGCTGCACGCTCTCGCCGGTGATCTCGCGCAGCCGGGGCAGGATGACGGCAGCGGCGTCGAGCAGCGGATCCTCGGCGGTGGTGGCCAGCTCCGACAGCGCCGGACCGGGCCGCCAGGAACCGGTGGCGTCGCGGGCCAGCATGCGATGGGTCTCCAGCCCCACGGCCAGCCGATGCGCGGTGGCCCGGGGCAGTCCGGTGCGGGTGCACAGCTCGTTGAGTCCACACGGTTGTTCGGCCACGGCGTAAAGCACGGCCATGGCTTTGTCGAGCACCCCGATACCGCTATGCTGTCTCATAGAACGATATTAGCGTCTCGCATAGTGAGATTGGCAAGTCCGATCGAACCCGGCGAGTACGCACCTCCGGTGGACCTTGGATAGGGGATCCACCTGCGAGTTCGCGATGGCGAAGCCGTCGCAGATAACACAGAGAGGTGGTTGTCATGGCCGAACGGCCACGCACGCTGGCGGAGAAGGTCTGGGATCAGCATGTCGTCGTACGGGGTGCGGGTGAGGGTGCGCAGCGCGAACCCGATCTCATCTACATCGATCTGCACCTGGTGCACGAGGTCACGAGCCCGCAGGCCTTCGACGGGCTGCGGGCGGCGGGGCGCCCGGTGCGCCGGCCGGATCTGACCATCGCGACCGAGGATCACAATGTGCCGACGGTCGATATCGATAAGCCGATCGCGGATCCGATCTCGCGCACCCAGGTGGAAACCCTGCGGCGTAATTGCGAGGAATTCGGCGTGCGGCTGTATCCGATGGGTGATATCGAACAGGGCATCGTGCACGTCGTCGGTCCGCAGCTGGGTTTGACGCAGCCGGGCATGACCGTGGTGTGTGGTGATTCGCACACCTCGACCCACGGCGCATTCGGCGCGCTGGCGATGGGTATCGGCACGAGCGAGGTCGAACATGTGATGGCGACGCAGACGTTGTCGCTGCGGCCGTTCAAGACCATGGCGATCAATATCGATGGCGAGTTGCCGCCCGGCGTGACGAGCAAGGACGTGATTCTGGCGGTCATCGCCAAGATCGGCACCGGCGGCGGGCAGGGTTATGTGCTCGAATACCGCGGCGAGGCCGTGCGCGCCATGTCCATGGAGGCGCGGATGACGATGTGCAACATGTCCATCGAGGCCGGTGCCCGGGCGGGCATGGTGGCCCCCGACGAGGTCACCTACGAATTCCTGAAGGGCCGCGAACATGCCCCCACCGGCGCGGACTGGGATGCGGCGGTGGCGGCGTGGGAGGCGCTGAAGACCGATCCGGATGCCGGCTTCGACGCCGAGGTGCACCTGGACGCCTCGACGTTGACGCCGTTCGTCACCTGGGGCACCAACCCCGGTCAGGGCGCCCCGCTGGGCGATGTGGTGCCGAATCCGGAGGATTTCGCCGACGAAAACGAGCGAGCGGCCGCCGAGAAGGCTCTGACTTACATGGATTTGGAGCCCGGAACTCCGCTTCGTGAGGTGCCCGTGGATACGGTTTTCGTGGGTTCGTGCACCAACGGCCGGATCGAGGATTTGCGGGCGGTGGCGGACGTTCTGAAGGGTCGCAAGGTCGCCGACAGCGTGCGGATGTTGATCGTTCCGGGCTCGATGCGGGTGCGCGCCCAGGCCGAATCCGAGGGTTTGGGCGAGATTTTCACCGCGGCGGGCGCGGAATGGCGCCAGGCCGGCTGCTCGATGTGCCTGGGAATGAATCCGGATCAGCTTTCTCCCGGTCAGCGCTGTGCTTCGACATCGAACCGCAACTTCGAGGGACGCCAGGGTAAAGGCGGCCGTACGCATCTGGTTTCGCCGCAGGTCGCGGCCGCGACAGCGGTCCGGGGCCGGTTGTCGGCGCCGGCGGATCTGAACTGACCGGCCGGAATTCACCTCAGGACTACAGGAGCAACTATGGAACCGTTCAAGGTGCACAAGGGGATCGGCGTGCCGTTGCGCCGGTCGAATGTCGATACCGACCAGATCATCCCGGCGGTCTATCTGAAACGGGTGACCCGAACGGGATTCGAGGACGGCCTGTTCGCCGCCTGGCGTTCGGATCCGGGCTTCATTTTGAACACCAGCCCGTTCGACCGGGGAAGTGTGTTGGTCGCCGGACCGGATTTCGGTACGGGATCGTCGCGAGAGCATGCGGTTTGGGCATTGATGGACTACGGCTTCCGGGTGGTGATCTCTTCCCGCTTCGCCGACATCTTCCGGGGCAACGCCGGTAAGGGCGGCTTGGTGGCCGCGCAGATGTCACAACATGATGTCGAATTGCTCTGGAAGTTGATCGAAGAACATCCCGGCCTGGAATTGATCGTCGATCTCGAGGCACGCACTGTGGCCGCTGGAACCACCGTGTTGCCCTTCGATATTGACGACTACACCCGGTGGCGGCTGCTGGAAGGTCTGGACGACATCGGACTGACACTTCGGCAGGAAGAGGCCATCGAGCAGTTCGAAAAGGCAAGGCCGTCTTGGAAACCGACCACCATTCCAGCGGCTATTTCACGGGACTGAACAGTCTCGAGTGTTAGCTGAGAGCAACCAATCGAGGTTGCTGCGCGTGTGCCACGCCACATGAAATTTGGCGTGGCACATAGACTCTTGCCCATTCAGGGTTTACCGTGGTACCTAGTCGGTCCGACGACGGGCCATTAGTCTGCGGAGGATTCAATGAACAAGGCGGAACTGATCGATGTTCTGACCGAGAAGTTGGGTACTGACAGGCGCACGGCCACTGCGGCAGTCGAGCACATTGTCGACACGATCGTGCGTGCGGTGAACAAGGGTCAGAGCGTCACAATCACCGGATTCGGTGTATTCGAACAGCGCAAGCGGGCGGCACGGGTGGCGCGTAATCCCCGAACCGGCGAGACGGTGAAGGTGAAGCCCACTTCGGTGCCCGCGTTCCGCCCGGGTGCGCAGTTCAAGGCGATCATCTCGGGCAAGCAGAAGATCGCGGCGGCCGGTCCGGCCGTGAAACGCGGTGTGGCAGCGCCGGTGTCGGGTGCGGCGAAGAAGGCCGCCAAGAAGACCACGGCCAAGAAGACCGCCGCGAAGAAGACCACGGCGAAGAAGGCGGCCCCGGCCAAGAAGACGACCGCCAAGAAGACGGCCGCGAAGGCGCCTGCGAAGAAGGTGACCACGGCGAAGAAGACGGCTCCGGCCAAGAAGGCTCCGGCCAAGAAGACCACGGCCACCAAGGCGACAGCCAAGAAGACCGCGGCCAAGAAGACGACCGCGGCCAAGACCGCGGCCAAGAAGGCTCCTGCCAAGAAGACCGCTGCCAAGCGCACGGCAACCAAGCGCACCACGCGGCGATAGCGAGTGACGCGGCGACAATGACCCCGGTCCTTTCGGTCCGGGGTCATTGCGTTTTCGGGTTCGACGCGTTTACGGGTCGACCGTGTTTTCTCGGATTCAGTGGGTACGCAGGGACCGATCGAGATGATCGGCGGCGACCAGCCGTCCGTCGGCGATCGACAGCACCCAGACGCTGCCCTTGCGGTTCCGGGCCGGCGGCAGGGTGAGACCGTCGTCGTCCGCCCAGCGCTGCAGCAGATCCGGAATGACCTTGCCCTGACTGCACACGAGCGGAACGATGTCGGGCGAGACCAGTTCCCGCAGCCGGTCCACACCGGCCTGCGGTGCTGCGGCATAACCGCTTTCCGACAGCAGCGGCTCCGGGGTGATATCGAGGCCGAGGGCCTCGGCGACCGGCGCGACGGTCTGCACACAGCGCAGCGGAGGCGCCGAATGGACCGCTCCCGGCCCGAAGGCGAGCAGATTCGGCGTCAGCACCTCGACCTGTGCGCGACCGGCCTTTTCCAGTGGCCGTTGGTCGTCGGGACCGGTGAATCGGTCGCGGCGGCCCGCTTTCGCATGCCGCACCAGCACCAGGGTCGCGGTGTCGGGCGGCAGGCGCAGGAAATTGCGGATGATTCGGCGATCCATCGGGTAGGAGAGTTGGTCCATCACCCGGTCCACCCGGTGCCACCGCAGCTGGTCGACTTCGGAATTGGTGACGAACTCGCCGCCGACGGGTGTGGCCGCCCAATAGTCGACACGCTTGAGTTTGCGATGTCCGGGCACCGGATATGTGACCCGACCGAGATAGCGCCCCAGACGGCAGTTCAGGCCGGTTTCTTCGGTCACTTCGCGCACGGCCGCGACCATCGCGGTTTCGCCCGGGTCGAGCTTTCCTTTGGGCAGCGACCAATCGTCGTATTTCGGCCGGTGTACGAGGGCCACCTCGACCGGTCCGCCGTCGCGGGGCCGCCGCCACACCACGGCGCCGGCGGCGATGATGTTGGCGGTCACCCGCGGATCCGAGATGGTGTCGCCCGAGCCGCTCTCACCTGTACCCACCTCGTCGTAGCTGATCGAACCGCCGGTGTCGCCGAGGCGATCGAGGGCGGTGGCGCCGTCGTCCGGGGACCGATCGAAATCTCGTGTCGCCGAGGATTTCACTGCTGATCCGGCCTCCGCAGTCGCATGAGGAACTCCTGATGGTCGCGCACCTGCACGCCGCGGCTGTCGGCGTCGGGGCTCGGCTGTGCCGCCCAGCTGCCGTCGGGCTGCAGCACCCAGCACCGGGTCGCGGGATCGAGTGCGGAATCGAACACCACCGCCAGCCGCTCGCGCAGCTTCGGATCCTTCACCTGCGCCATGACCTCCACGCGCCGGTCGAGATTGCGGTGCATCATGTCGGCACTGCCGATCCAGTACTCGTCCTGGGCCTGGAAATGCAGGATGCGCGAATGTTCCAGGAAGCGGCCGAGAATCGAGCGCACCTCGATGTTGTCGCTCATCCCGGGCACACCGGGCCGCAGCCCGCAGATGCCGCGCACCACGATCTGCACCGGAACCCCGGCCTGGGACGCGCGATAGAGCGCGTCGATGATCTGCTCGTCGACGATGGCGTTGGCCTTGAGGCGAATACGGGCCGGCACGCCCTGGGCGGCCAGCTCGGTCTCGCGGCGGATCCGCTCCACGATGCCCGAGCGCACGCTGCTCGGCGCGACCAACAGGTTGCGGTAGTTGGCCTTTCGCGAATAGCCGGTCAGCGAGTTGAACAGGTCGGTCAGGTCGGCGCCGATCTCCGGTGCCGCGGTGAGGAGTCCGACGTCCTCGTAGAGCCGCGCGGTCTTCGGGTTGTAGTTGCCGGTCCCGATATGGCAGTAGCGGCGGATGGTGGCACCCTCACGGCGCACCACCAGACAGGTCTTGCAGTGCGTCTTCAGGCCGATGAGGCCGTAGACCACGTGCACGCCCGCCTGCTCCAGCGCGCGTGCCCATTTGATGTTGGCCTGTTCGTCGAAGCGGGCCTTGATCTCGACCAGCGCGACGACCTGTTTACCGGCCTCGGCGGCGTCGATGAGCGCGTTGACGATGGGAGAGTCGCCGGAGGTGCGGTAGAGGGTCTGCTTGATGGCCAGCACCTGCGGATCGGCCGCCGCCTGCTCGATGAAACGCTGCACGCTGGTGGAGAACGAATCGTAGGGGTGATGCACCAGCACGTCGCCCTCGCGCAGGGCGGCGAAAACGTTTCGCGGCGTTTCTCTTTCGCCGAACGCGGGCGGTGTGGCCGGAACGTAGGGCGCGTCCTTGAGCAGCGGCCGGTCGACGCCGTAGACCTGCCACAGGCACGACAGGTCGAGCAGACCGGGCACCTGGATCACGTCGCCGGGGTCGACGTCGAGTTCGCGCAGCAGCAACTCGAGCATGTGCTCGGTCATATCGTCGGAAACTTCCAGGCGCACCGGCGATCCGAAGCGGCGACGGGCCAGTTCCCGTTCCAGGGCCTGCAGCAGATCCTCGTCGCGGTCCTCGTCGACCTCGAAGTCGGCGTTGCGGGTGATGCGGAACGAATGGTGTTCCACCACTTCCATTCCCGGGAAGAGCTGATCGAGGTGGGCGGCGATCAGATCTTCCATCGGCAGGAAGGCGGCCAGCCGGGGGACAGCGGTGATGTCGGAATCTCGGCGGGCGCCGGGGGTTTCGTTGAGGGTGCGGCGCACCCGGACGAAGCGGTCGACGTTGTCGGGCACCTTCACACGGGCGAAATGCTCACCGCCGGTCTCGGAATCCTTCACCGTGACAGCCAGATTCAAACTCAGGCCGCTGATGTAGGGGAAGGGATGGGCGGGATCGACGGCGAGCGGGGTCAGCACCGGGAACACCTGGTCGAGGAAGTAGCCGGACAGGCGGCGGCGTTCGTCGTCGTCCAGATCGGCCCAGCCGATGATGGCGATACCCTCGTCCGCCAGTGCCGGGCGCACCTGGTCGAGGAAGACCCGCGCATGGCGTCCGGCCAGTTCCTGGGTGCGCTCGGCGATGAGGGTGAGTTGTTCGGTGGGGGACAGGCCGTCGGCGGAGCGGACCGAGAGTCCGGCCTCGGCGCGGCGTTTGAGGCCGGCCACCCGCACCATGTAGAACTCGTCGAGATTCGAGGAGAAGATGGCCAGGAATTTGGCGCGTTCCAGCAGCGGTTCCGAGGGGTCCTCGGCCAGGGCCAGCACGCGGGCGTTGAAATCCAGCCAGCTCAGTTCTCTATTGAGGTAGCGATCGGCGGGCAACTGTGCCGCGGCGGCCGTGGTGGGCGGTGGCGTGGCCGCCGGCGGGGCCGCCGGTAGCCGGGGCTGTTGCGGGACGGTCTCCGTTTCGCTCACGCTCACGATCATTCCTTACGGCTCGGGTGGTGTCGCGCCCGACACCACCGTTGTGCGGCCTCTCATCGAGGCCTGGCGATCATCTAGCACACATGTGACGGTGCGGCACACCTCCGAATGAGGTTCTCGTGAACACCTACCGGCCAGCCGATGTCGCGCACCAGCGCCGCGGTGGCCGTGCCGACCCCGAGCGACAGCGCGCGGTCGAGATCCTCGGCGGTGTCGACGTCCAGGCGCAGACCGGGCCAGTGCCCGCCCACCTCGACCGCACCCGATTCCCGGTGGCGGCGCGCGGAATCTGCGCCGAAGCGGGGCATCAGGGGCGCGGAATCGGCCGTCGCCGACGGTGCGAGCGAATCCGGCGCGTGGGTGTGGCCCGCCGCGCGGACGAGCAGGGCCGCGGTGCCCCGGCCGGTGTGGTCGACGATCACGGAGCGGCCGCTGCCGGGGGCGGCGGCGAGCATCGATCGCAATTCGTCGGCGTGCACGGCCGGCAGATCGGCCTGCAGCGCAAGCAGATCGACGGCCCCGTGGCGCTCGCGCACGGCGGCGGCGGCCGAGGCCAGCGCGGTGTTCAGGCCGTCGCTGTCCGCGAGCGGCCGTGCGGTATCGGCGGGCGCCGGTGTATCGGCGAGAGCCGGCGCGGACGGGTCCGGATGGACCGTCGCACCGAGCTCGCGCACGACCGTCGCGACGCGCTGGTCGGGTGTCACCACCGTGACCGAGCCCAGTCCGGCGGCCAGGGCGGCGGCGACCGTATCCGACAGCATGGCCAGCACCAGCCGCGAGCGTTCACCGGCCGGCAATCGGTCGGCGAGTCGGCTCTTGGCTCGGTCGAGGTGCTTGACCGCGATCACGGCGTGGACGGCATCCGGACGCATGCGTTCATGGTCGCACGTTCCGGGTGGTCGCAGGCTGCGAGCAGTGACCGATCGAACACGCGAACCCCCGAGTACCGGATACTCCCGCGGCGGCGAGTGGCATATTGAAACGATGACGAGGGCGGCAGTGATGGGTGCGGGATCCTGGGGTACCGCATTCGCGAAAGTGCTCAACGACGCGGGTACCGAGGTCACGATGTGGGCGCGACGGTCCGAGATCGCGAAGGCCGTGGCGACCGAACATCGCAATCCCGCCTACCTGCCCGACGTGTGGCTCGACGGGATCGCGGCGACCGACGACTACCGGGTGGCCCTCGACGACGCCGACATCGTCGTGCTGGCGGTTCCGTCCCAGTCCTTGCGTCCCAATCTCGCGCACTGGCGCGCGGCGATCCGCTCCGACGCGACGCTGCTGAGTCTGGCCAAGGGCATCGAGACCGGAACCCTGATGCGGATGAGCGAGGTCGTCGCGGAGGTGACCGGCGCGGATCCCGGGCGCATCGCGGTGCTGTCGGGCCCGAACCTGGCCCGCGAGATCGCCGCCGAACAGCCGGCCGCCTCCGTGGTCGCCTGCTCCGACGCCGCACGCGCGGAGGCGGTGCAGCATTCCTGCGCCACCGGCTATTTCCGGCCCTACACCAATACCGATGTGATCGGCTGCGAGATCGGCGGCGCGTGCAAGAACGTGATCGCACTGGCCTGCGGGATCGCCGCGGGCATGGGACTGGGCGACAACTCTGTCGCCAGTCTGATCACCCGCGGGCTCGCCGAGATCATTCGACTGGGTGTGGCCCTGGGTGCGAATCCGGTCACGTTCGCGGGTCTGGCCGGCGTCGGCGATCTGGTGGCAACCTGCACCTCGCCGCTGTCGCGCAACCGGTCCTTCGGCCATGTGCTGGGCGCGGGCGGGTCGATGCGGGCCGCGCAGGACGCGACGCACGGGCAGGTCGCGGAGGGTGTGAAGTCGTGCACCTCGATCCGCGCGCTGGCCGAGACCCACCATGTGGAGATGCCGCTGACCACCGCGGTGCACCAGGTCTGTCACGAGGGGCTCGCGGTTTCCGATGCCGTCGGGCAATTACTCGGTCGGCGGATCAAACCGGAATGAATGATTTCGGTCCGGCCGGGGTACGGTTCGGACTATGACAAACCGGATCAGGGTTGCGGTGGTGTTCGGTGGCCGCAGCAACGAGCACGCGGTGTCGTGCGTTTCGGCCGGCATGGTGCTGACCAACCTGGATCCCGAACGCTACGAGGCGGTGCCCATCGGCATCACCCGCGAGGGCGCCTGGGTGCTCAGCGGCGCCGATGCGCGCGCACTCGCCATTCGCGAACGCGCGCTGCCCACGGTGGACTCGACCGGCACCGTGCTGACCCTGGCCGCCGATCCGAGCCGCTCGGGCGCCCTGGTCGCGCTCGACGGCGCCGAAGCGGTGCTCGGCGTGGTCGACGTGGTGTTTCCGGTGCTGCACGGGCCGTGGGGCGAGGACGGCACCCTGCAGGGGCTGCTGGAGCTGGCGGGGGTGCCCTACGTCGGCCCCGGCGTGCTGGCCAGCGCCACCGGCATGGACAAGGAGTTCACCAAGAAACTGCTTGCCGCGGAAGGACTTCCGGTCGGCACGCAGGTGGTGCTGCGCCCCGGCACCGACACCGTGAGCGAGGCCGACCGGGACCGGCTCGGCCTGCCGGTGTTCGTCAAACCCGCACGCGGGGGTTCCTCGATCGGCATCACCAAGGTCGAGGACTGGATCGATCTCGATTCGGCGATCGCCGCGGCTCGTCTGCACGATCCGAAGGTGATCGTGGAAGCCGCCATCGTCGGACGCGAAGTCGAGTGTGGCGTACTGGAATTCCCGGACGGCCGGGTGCAGGCCAGTGTGATCGCCGAGATCCGCATGCCGGGCGACGACGTTTCCGAGAGCGAAACCGCTTCCGGCACACCGCAATTCTACGATTTCGACACCAAATACCTCGACGACGTGTGCGAGTTCGATATTCCGGCCAAGCTGGACGACGATATGTCGCAACAGATCCGGGAGCTTTCGGTGCGGGCGTTCCGGGCGCTGGACTGCCAGGGGCTGGCTCGGGTCGACTTCTTCGTCACCGAATCCGGACCGGTGATCAACGAGATCAACACCTTGCCCGGATTCACCTCGATCTCGATGTATCCGCGCATGTGGGATGCCACCGGAATCGACAATCGCACCCTGATCACCACGCTCATCGAGACGGCACTGACCCGGGGCACCGGACTGCGCTGAGCGGCGGCGCGGCCCGCGTAATCTGGGTGGGGTGATGCTCGCGATGACTCTGCCCGGGTTGGCGCTGCTGATCATCGCGGTCGCCTTCGCCGAGGTGGGCTACCGGAAGATGACCGGCCGCGCCGCGCTGCCGTGGATGCGCGATTCCACCGGGCCGAGTGCGGCGGGTATCGGATTCGAGCAGTTCGACGCGTTGTTCGACGCGGGCAAACGGCACGAATTCGAGGAGCGGCAGACGGTTCTCATGCACCGGGAGAATACGGGGGACGGGACTCCCGGTGAGATGGAGATAGATCTGAGCACCGGCCGGGCCCGCCTGCCGCGCGCCTGATCCGCGTCACCGCCCGGACCGGCCGACCTGTGCGGCAACGGCTTTCAGTTCGGAACAGGGTTCGGATCGAGCGGCTTCGCCGGCACGGTCTTGGCGATCGTATTCGAAATCTCCTGCAGCGGAGAGGGTCCCGCCTTGGCGGGCATGGTCACGGCGACATAGGTGCCGCGGTCCACCGCGTACCAGGTGCCCGACGTCACGCCGCTGGTCTGATCGCGCACCTCGAACCAGTTCACGCCGTTGACCACCTGCAGGGCGGACGCCTTGTTGAATTCCAGGGGCCGGTCCAGGCCGCAGCGCAGCACGATCGGATCACCGCCGCCCGACAGCTGCCAGGCCGCGGTCGCGGGCGGAGCCGGTTGGGCGAGTTCGGATTTGGTGTAGTCGTCGCCGAGTGACTCCGGCAGTGCGGCCAGCAGCGCGGTGCAATCCTGGCTCGACGCGGCCGGCGCCGGTACCGAGCCCAGCGCCAGCGGCTCGCGACCGGCGGACTGTCGCGACATGGCCGCGATGACGAGGACGACGACGATCAGCGCCACCGGAAGTGCGACGGCGGTCGCGATCAGCGCCGGATGCAGCTGCGGGCCGGAGTCGTCGGAGGCCTGCTCGGCGGTGGATTCGGTGTCCGACGAGGCATCGCGGTCGGAATCGCCGCGTTCGGTGGGTTCGGACTCGGCCGGCTGCGACTTCGAAGACTCGGCCGCATCGGACTCGCGGGTCTCGGCCGCGGCCGGCGCGGAGTTCTCGGGCCGGTCGGTAGCGGGTTCCGGGTCGGCCGCGGCCGTAAGGCCGGGCTCGGACTCCGGTCGGTCGGGCTGCGGGGTGTCCGCTGTCGACCGGTCCGTCTCGCTACTCATCCGGGATTCGTCTCCACTCGTGCCGGGCGGGCGTCGCGCCCGGCTGATTGTCTGGGAATACGTGTTCGAGGGTATCGAACGGCCGTCGGCGCGCTCCCGCGGCATCCGGGCGCCGCCGCGCCCGAGGGGAGGCCACAGCGGGCCGGTGCGGCAGCCCGGGCACAGGGTAGCGTCGGAGTGTGGTGTCCCCGGTGACGTGACCGGGTGTGAAGAAGGAGAGCGACATCACCGAGAGCGGCCCGCGCACCGTGCGCGACCTGGGCGAATTCGCATTGATCGAACGGATGAACGCCGGGCGTTCGTTCGGTGGCGGCGTCGAGCTGGGGCCCGGCGACGATGCGGCGGTGGTGGCGGCCCCGGCCGGGCGCTACGTGGTCAGTACCGACATGCTCGTACAGGATCGGCATTTCCGGCTGGACTGGTCGCGGCCGGAGGACATCGGGGCGAAGGCGATCGCGCAGAATGCCGCCGACGTCGTCGCGATGGGTGCCGCGCCCAGCGCGTTCGTGGTGGCGCTGGGCTGTCCCGCCGAGACACCGGTGGCGTTCGTCGACGGATTGGTCGACGGTATGTGGGCGGAGGCGCGGCGGGCCGGGGCCTCGATCGCCGGGGGCGATGTGGTGCGCAGCCCCCAGGTGGTGATCTCGGTGACCGCGTTCGGTGATCCGCGAGGCCGGACCGTGCTGCGCTCGGGGGCACGCGACGGCGATATCGTCGCGGTCGCCGGCCGGCTCGGCTGGTCGGCGGCGGGACTGGCGGCCCTGTCGGCCGGTGCTGCCGGCGCCGAGCGGTTCGCCGATGTGATTGCCGCCCATCGGGTTCCGCGACCGCCGTACTCCGCCGTGCTGGAGTTGCCGGACGCCACCGAGATCACCGCGATGACCGATGTCTCCGACGGACTGCTCGCCGATCTGTCCCATATCGCCGAATCCTCCGGGGTGGCGGTCGATGTCGACTCTTTGGCCGTGGCGGATCCGGCGCTGTCGCCGGTCGCGGATGCGCTGCACGCCGATCCGCTCGGCTGGGTGCTCACCGGCGGTGAGGACCATGCCTTCGCCGCCACCTTCGAGGCCGGTACCGCGATCCCGCCGGGCTGGCGGGCGATCGGCCGGGTGTGCACCGGCTCCGGCGTTTTCGTCGACGGAGCGCGGTGGCCGGGGCCGCTGGGCTGGGAGTCGTTCGGAGGGGGCGAACAGCATGCGGTCCGATGAGGCGACGGCGGGTGGTCGGCGTGACGACGCCGAGCCGCGGCGACTATCTTTTCCCGACATGGGCGCGAAACCACTGCCGCAGATCATCGATACGGGCTGGGCCGAGGCATTGGAACCGGTGGCCGACCGGATCACCGAGATGGGCGAGTTCCTGCGGGCGGAGAATGCCGCCGGACGCGGATACTTCCCCAAGGGAGAGAACGTCTTACGCGCCTTCACCCGCCCCTTCGACAAGGTGCGCGTGCTGATCGTCGGACAGGACCCGTATCCGACCCCCGGTCATGCGATGGGCCTGAGTTTCTCGGTGGCGCCGGATGTTTCGCCGGTACCGCGCAGCCTGGCGAACATCTTCTCCGAGTATTCGCGCGACCTCGGCCATCCGACCCCGTCGTGCGGTGATCTCTCGCCGTGGTCGGATCAGGGTGTGCTGCTGCTGAACCGAGTGCTGACGGTCTCGCCCGGCCAGCCCGCATCGCATCGGGGCAAGGGCTGGGAAGCGGTGACCGAGCAGGCAATTCGCGCGCTCGTGGCCCGCGAGCAGCCGCTGGTGGCGATTCTGTGGGGCCGCGACGCCTCGACGTTGAAGCCGATGCTCGGCGATGTCCCGATCATCGAATCCGCCCATCCCTCACCGCTGTCGGCCTCGCGCGGTTTCTTCGGATCGAGGCCTTTCTCCCGCACCAACGAATTGCTCGGTACATTGGGGGCCGCCCCGGTCGATTGGCGCTTGCCCTGACCGCGGCGTAACAGTTCGAGCGAAACAGGAGCAGATGCATGCAGATCACATCCGTGCGCGGTGCCGTAGTCGCCGTCGCCGCCGGTGCGGCGGTCCTCGGCGCACCCGCGATAGCGCAGGCCGCGGGCCTGCCGCTGGAGCCGGCCACCCCGCAGGAAGAGGTCACCACTACTCAGCACGCGGGACCGGTGCTGGCCCTGTGGGATCCGCAGACGGGTTCGTCGTCGCTGTCGTCCAACGTCAATGCGCGCGGTCTGTGCATCTTCCAGAGCATCAGCGCGCAGGGCGGACTCGACTGCTTCAACGGCGCCCAGTAATCGGGCGGCGGGCGATCATCCGGATCTCGCTCGCCAGGGAGAACGGTTCGATTCGGCGGGCCTCGTCGGCGGCGAATCCGAACTTTCGATAGAAATTCCGGGCGCGTGGATTCTCCTCGAACACCCATAACGCGGTGTCGGTGTCGGGGAGGAGAATCGCACGCAGCAATTCCTGCGCGGTTCCGGTGCCGTATCGGTCGGCCCGGACGTAGAGCGCATACAGTTCCCGATCGGCGACGCGCGGTTCGTCGCGAGGCGGGCCGGCGTGTGCGAATCCGAGGACGCGATCGCCGGGGGCGCGGGTGTCGTCGAGGGCCAGCACGATGGTGTGGGCCGTTCGGTCGGCCGCCGCGCTCTCGTCGATCGAGTCGATGAGCGCGGCCCACCGGGCGGCACGGCGGCCGACGTCGAAGGCGGCGAGCACATGGTCGGGCACCAGGCCGCGATAGGCCTCCCGCCACGATTCGATATGGCAGATCGCCAGATCACGGGCGTATTCGGTGGACGCCGCCGCGATCCGCGGGCGGTGCGGGTTCACCATCGCGTCCCGCCGGGTGACGACATGACGCCGGGTGACCACATGACAACGCCCCGGTCACCCTGTGGGTGCGCCGGGGCGTCGAAGATGTCTACGCAGCTCAGCCGCGAACAACCTTTCCGGCCTTCAGGCAGGAGGTGCAGACGTTCATGCGGCGGGTGTTGCCGGGGGCAACCTGCGCACGAACGGTCTGGATGTTCGGGTTCCAGCGACGGTTGGTGCGCCGGTGCGAGTGCGAAACCGACTTACCGAAGCCGGGGCCCTTGGCGCAGACGTCGCAGACGGCAGCCATAGTCGCGAGCTCCTTCATGTCATGGGGGACCGCTGTCGGGGAGACAGCCTGTCCGGAAACTTTATCCTCAATGCCTACCAGCGCTACCGCCGGTCAACGCGACCGGGCAGCGGCCGCGTGAGGCAACCCTGCAAGAGTAGCGGCCGGTCGTATTCGATGTCCAATCGCCCCGGGGGGGCGCCGCGTGCGCCGATCCGCGGACGCGTCGCCGGCGCCGCCGGATCCCCGTCCTCACCGGGCTTCGCGTGTCGAGGCTGTCGGTGTGGACGACTACCCTGGCTGGCGGGTTCGACGGTGTGATCGCGGTGGCGGGAAGGACGGTGACGTGCGCGGGGTCCGGGAGAGGCTCGATGCGGCCGCACTGCGGCAGTGGGGCGCGCTGTGTGTGGAACACCTGCTCGCCCATCGCGAGGAGATCAACGCGCTGAACGTCTTCCCGGTGGCCGATTCCGACACCGGAACCAATCTACTCATCACCATGCGCGCCGCGCTCGCCGCGACGGAGATGCCCGGCGATGCCGATCCGCCCGACGACGCCGATCCGCCCGACGATGCCGCCGATCTGCTCGCTGCCACGGCCCGGGCCGCGACCGCCGCGGCGTGCGGAAATTCGGGCATCATCCTGTCGCAGGTCCTGCGGGGGCTGGCCGAATCGGCCGATCGCGACGGTCTCACCGCGGCCACGCTGCGTACCGCGTTGCGCCGGGCGGCGGTACTGGTCCGGGAATCGCTGAGCGAACCGGTCGAGGGCACCATGCTCACCGTGCTGGAGGCGGCGGCGGATCGCGCCGAGGACTGTGCGGAGGAGACGGTCGCCGCGGTGGCCGTGGCCGCCGCCGACGGCGCGGTGAAGGCGCTCGGCGAGACCCCGTCACAACTGGTGGTGCTGCGTGCGGCCGGTGTGGTCGATGCCGGGGCGCGCGGTCTGCTGGTCCTGCTGGACGCCCTCGTGGAGGTGTGTACCGGGAGCGCACCGGCGCGTCCGGTCTACCGGGTGACCGATTCCGCCCCCGCGCGGCGGGCCACCGAGCCGGTGCGACGCGATGCTCCCGGTGACGATTCGCAGACCGCGCGGGCGAATGACACTGCGGCGCAGCCGGATTCGCCGGTGCGCCCCGAGGAGATCCGGTCGGAGGCGCTCGCGGGCGACGGCTCCGCCGCGAGTCGCGGGGCACCGGCGGGTTTCGATCGCGCGCACATCACGAGTGTGCGATCGCGAACGAACGATGCTGCGCTGCCGATGATCTCGCCGCAGAGCGAATCCGGCACGGAAGCCGTCCGGCACGCCGGGGCGGAGTCGGGCCGGAGAAATCGGGCGAGCGTGCCGCAGTACGAGGTCATGTACCGGATCGGCGAGACCGATCCGGCGCGCATCGACCGGTTGCGTCGCGCCCTTGCCGCGCTGGGAGATTCGGTGGTCGTCGTCGGCGACGGCGAGGGCAGCTGGTCGGCGCACGTGCATTGCGCCGATGCCGGCGCCGCGGTGGAGGCGGGTCTCGCCGCCGGCGCCCTGGGCAATATCCGGATCGAGGGGTTGTTCGGCACGTCCGTTGCCGCGCAGGGACAGTCCGATCGAGGCATTCTCGCGATCGCCACCGGCGCCGGGGCGGTGCGTCTGTTCGAGGACTCCGGTGCCGTGGTGCTCACCGGTGCGGTGACCGCCGACCGGCTGCTGGCCGCCATCCGCGCGATGCCGCAGCGGGAGGTGCTGGTGCTGCCCAACGGGGCGCTGCCCGCGCCGGAGCTGGTGGCGCTCGGTATGGCCGCCCGGGACGGGTGGCGCGAGGTGATGATGCTGCCCAGCGGCTCCATGGTGCAGGGGCTGGCGGCCCTCGCCCTGCACGACAGCGGCAGCCTGGCCGTCGACGATGCGCTGACGATGTCGCAATCGGCGGCCAGCACCCGGTGGGGTGCGGTCCGCGTCGCCACCGAACGCGCGCTGACCATCGTCGGCACGTGCGAACAGGGCGACGGTCTCGGCCTGGTCGGCCACGACGTGGTCGTCATCGATCCGGACCTGCGCCGGGCCGCCCGCACCCTGCTCGATCGCATGCTCGGGCTGGGCGGGGAACTGGTGACGCTGCTGCTGGGCGCGCAGGCGCCCGCCGGATTGGCGGACGAACTCACCACACACATCACCACGGAATTTCCCGGCGTCGAAGTCGTCACCTACGACGGCGGACAGGCCGTGGACCTGGTCCAGATCGGGGTGGAGTAGATGGCGACACTGAGCGACCGGCTCGACCATGTGCTGGGGGTGAAGGCGGCCGAACCGCTGGCCGACGCCTTCGATATGCATATCGTCGAGGATCTGCTGCGCCACTATCCGCTGCGCTATGCCACCCAGGGGCAGCCGCTCACCGAGGAGGCCCCCGAGGAGGGCGCCCACATCACGGTGGTGGGCCGGGTGAGCAAGACCGAACTGCGGCCGATGCGGCAGCGCCGCGGCAAACTGCTCAAGGTGGAACTGGACACCGGCTCCGCGAAACCGGTGGAGATCACCTTCTTCAACGGCGACAAGGTGAGCTACCTCGTCAAACAGGGCGTCCGGGCCATGATGTCGGGCACCGTGCACTGGTGGCGGCCGGATCGCTGGAATCTGTCGCATCCGTCGTATCTGATCCTGCCCGAGACCGCCGAATCGGTGGACAGTCTCACCTCCGTGCGCGGCGGCGGCGCGCTGCGCGGTCTGGCGGAGAGCGCGAAAGGCGCCGGGGGAGTGGATATCTCGTTCTTCGAACGGGAATACATTCCGGTGTATCCGGCGACCGCCAAGGTGCAGAGCTGGGACATCCTGGCGTGTGTGCGGCAGGTGCTCGACCAACTCGATCCGATCGACGATCCGCTGCCGCGGGATCTTCGCGAAGACCACGAACTGCTCCCCGTCTCGGATGCGCTGCGGCTGATCCACCTGCCCGAACGGAAATCCGATATCGACCAGGCCCGGCAGCGGCTGCGTTTCGACGAGGCGCTGGCACTGCAGCTGGTACTGGCCCAACGCCGCCACGACGCGGCCGGGCGCACCGCGCGGCCGTGCCCGCCGGGTTCCGACGGCATCGCCGCGGAATTCGAACAGCGCCTTCCGTTCGAGCTGACGGCCGGCCAGAACAAGGTGATCGCCGAGATCTCCGGCGACCTGTCGCGCCCGCATCCCATGCACCGGCTGCTGCAGGGTGAGGTCGGTTCCGGTAAGACCATCGTCGCCCTGCACGCGATGCTGCAGGTGGTCGACGCCGGACTGCAGTGTGCGCTGCTGGCGCCGACGGAAGTCCTTGCCGCCCAGCACTATCGGTCGCTGCGGACCATGCTCGGCGATCTCGGTGCAGCGGGCGAACTGGGCGCCGCCGACCGGGCCACCAAGGTGGTGCTGCTGACCGGTTCGATGTCGGCGAGTGCGAAGAAGGCGGCACTGCTGGACGTGGTGACCGGGACGGCCGGCATCGTGATCGGCACACACGCGCTGATCCAGGACGCGGTCGAATTCTTCGACCTCGGCATGGTGATCGTCGACGAACAGCACCGCTTCGGCG
Organism: Nocardia sp. 852002-20019_SCH5090214; assembly: GCF_001665865.1. Lineage (NCBI taxonomy): Bacteria > Bacillati > Actinomycetota > Actinomycetes > Mycobacteriales > Nocardiaceae > Nocardia > Nocardia sp. 852002-20019_SCH5090214. Next base: position 25,238 of record NZ_LZMK01000345.1, read on the forward strand.
TGGAGCAGCGAGATGCCTTGCGCGCCAAGGCGAAAGAGGGGATCACCCCGCATCTGCTGGTGATGACCGCGACGCCGATTCCGCGCACCATCGCGATGACCACCCTCGGCGATCTGGAAACCTCCACCCTGACCGAGCTACCGCGCGGGCGCTCACCTATCACCACCCGGGTAGTGCCCGCCCGGATGAAACCGGCGTGGGTCGAACGCGCCTGGGAACGGATCCGCGAGGAGGTGGCGGCGGGCCGGCAGGCGTATGTGGTGTGCTCCCGCATCGGCGACGAGGAAGACGACGGCGCAGCGAAGAAGGGCGCCAAGTCGAAAGGCAAGAGCCGGAAGCAAGCCGACGACGACACGGGCGAGGCGCCGACCACCCACGCCGCGATCGACGTGTTCGAGACGCTGCGCACCGGGCCGCTGGCCGACCTGCGGCTGGGCTTGTTGCACGGGCGGCTGCCGACCGACGACAAAGACCGCGTGATGCGCTCGTTCAACGACGGCGATATCGACGTGCTGGTCTGCACGACGGTCGTCGAGGTCGGCGTCGACGTGCCCAACGCGACCGTCATGGTCATCGTGGACGCCGATCGGTTCGGCGTCAGCCAGCTGCATCAGCTGCGCGGCCGGGTGGGCCGGGGCAAACATCCGGGTCTGTGCCTGCTCATCACCGAAACCTCGCCGATGGGCACGGCCATGGCGCGGCTGGAGGCGGTGGCCGGCACGCTGGACGGCTTCGAACTGTCGGTGCTCGATCTGCGACAGCGCCGGGAGGGCGATGTGCTGGGTTCCGCGCAGTCGGGTACCGCGCGCAGTTTGAAACTGCTCTCGCTGCTCGACGATCTCGACGTCATCACCACCGCCCAGGTGCTGGCGCGGGAGGTCGTGGACGCCGATCCGGGGCTGACCGACCATCCGGGCCTGGCGAATATGATGCATGCCGCCGTCGACTCCGAGCGGCTGGAATATCTGGCGAAGTCCTGATCACCGGACCGCGGGCGGATACGGCAGATCGACGCTGGAGTTCTCGGTGACCGCCAGCGGGCGGCCGATCTGCGGGAACGCGCGCTGCGGACAGGCGGGCCGCTCGCACACCTTGCATCCGGCGCCGATCGGCACCGCGGCGGCCGGTTCGTCGAGTTGCAGGCCTTGCGAGTACACCAGCCGATCGGCGTATTCGATATCGCAGCCCAGCCCGACCGCGAATTCCTTGGTGGCGGTGCCGAAGCCGTGCGGACTGGGATAGGTCGTGCGCGCGATCCACAGATAGCGCCGGCCGTCCGGCATGGCCGCGACCTGCGTGAGGATCCGGCCGGGATGGGAGAACGCCTCGTGCACCACCCACAGCGGGCAACTGCCGCCCACCCGGGAGAAGTGAAACGCGGTGGCGGACTGGCGTTTCGAGATGTTGCCCGCGCGGTCGGTGCGGACGAAGAAGAACGGCACCCCGCGCTGTCCCTGCCGCTGCAGGGTGCTCAGCCGATGGCAGACCGTCTCGAAGCCGACCTCGAATCGCAGCGAGAGCAGGTCGATGTCGTAGGACAGTTCCTCGGCCGAGCGCAGGAACTTCCCGTACGGCAGCACCACCGCACCCGCGAAATAGTTGGCCAGCCCGACCCGGGCCAGGGCCCGCGATTCACCGACCAGCGACGGGGTGGCGTCGAGAACCTCGTCGAGCAGATCGCCGTGCAGCAGGAAGGCCAGTGTGGTGGCGATCTGGAATGCCCGCTGACCGGGGCGCAGCCGGCGCGCGAGGATGAGGGTGCGGGTCTCGGGGTCGTAGCGCCGTTTCGGGATGGCCGGATCGGCGCCGTCGCCGCGGACCAGCACGGTGACACCGGCCCGCTCCTCGGCGACGCGGGCCAGTTGGCGATCGATCGATCCGATGGTCAGACCGCATTCGTCGAACAGCCGTTCGGCGGCCAGATCCAGCTGGGGAATGTGGTTGTGGTGGTCGTAGAAGAAGTCACGCACATCTTCGTAGGGCATCGGGACACCGGGCGCACCGGTGGGGGTGGCGACCTTCGACGACAAGAGATCGAGCTGATCGGTGGTAGCGCGCAGACGGCGATGCATGGCGACGATGGTCTTGGCGACCTCCGGTAGCCGGGTGGCGAGATCCTCGACCTCCGCGGCGGGCGGGGCGGTACCGCCGGCCGCTTCCACGAGCACCTCGTGCAGGTCCGAGACCAGCCGCGCGTCGGAGTCGGCGGCGAAGAACTGCACATCCAGATCGAAGGTCGAATTGAGTTTCAGGAGAACGGGAATCGTCAGAGGCCGCTGGTCACGTTCGAGCTGATTGAGATAGCTGGGCGAAAGCTCCAACGACTTGGCCAGGGCGGCCTGGGTCATCCGTCGTTCTTCGCGCAACCGCCGTAACCGGGCACCCGCATACATCTTGCGCACGCCGCAGATGCTACCTTCACGCCTTCGCAATCATTGCAATTTCGCTACTAGGCGCGCACAAAAATCTGCTGCTGCAAGGAGTTTTGATCAACTTCGATGATGCGTAGCGTGCGAAGTATGCGGCCGGATCCGGTAGGCACACGATAGTGGAAGTGCTGCTCGGAGGTGGTGAACTACCGGGTGGAAAAGGTTGCCGGAAAAGCTGCTGGGCCCCGAATTTTTCCGGCGGGCCGTCCGGCCGGCGACTCGCGTCCGGGCGAGTCGCCAACCGTGCGGCAGCAGCGCGTCACATCCAACTGCGCATCACGGCATCAGCGCACCAGCGCGGCCGCCTCGACCATATTGCGCAGCGACGCCTCCACCTCGGCGCGGCCGCGGGTTTTGAGGCCGCAGTCCGGATTCACCCACAACCGTTCCGCCGGAACGGCTTTCATCGCCTCACGCAGTGAATTCTCGATTTCGGCCACACTCGGAACCTGCGGTGAGTGGATGTCGTAGACACCCGGCCCGATACCGAGCGCGTACCCGGCGGTGGTGAGATCGTCGAGGATCTCCATATGCGAGCGCGCCGCCTCCACCGACGTGACATCGGCGTCGAGTGCCGCGATCGCGCCGATGATCTCGCCGAATTCGGAATAGCACAGATGGGTGTGGATCTGGGTGTCGTCGCGAACCCCGGCGGTGGCCAGGCGGAACGCGCCCACCGCCCAGTCCAGGTACGGCTGCTGATCACCGCGGCGCAGCGGCAGCAGCTCGCGCAGCGCGGGCTCGTCGACCTGGACGATACGGATTCCGGCGGCCTCCAGGTCCACCGTCTCGTCGCGAATGGCCAGCGCCACCTGCCGCGCGGTCTCGGCCAGTGGCTGATCGTCGCGCACGAACGACCACGCCAGAATCGTGACCGGACCGGTGAGCATGCCCTTGACCGGCTTGCCGGTCAGCGATTGGGCGTAGGTGATCCACTCGACGGTCATCGGCGCGGTGCGAACGACATCGCCGTAGAGGATCGGCGGGCGCACGCAGCGGGTGCCGTAGGACTGCACCCAGCCGTGGTCGGTGGCGGCGAATCCGTCGAGTTGTTCGGCGAAGTACTGGACCATGTCGTTGCGCTCGGGTTCACCGTGCACGAGGACGTCGAGCCCCAGATTCTCCTGTAGCGCAATCACATCCGCGATCTCGGCGCGCATCCGCTCGCGATACTGCGCCTCGTCGATCGTGCCGGCGCGCAGCTCGGCGCGGGCGGTGCGGATCGCGGTGGTCTGCGGATAGGAGCCGATCGTGGTCGTGGGCAGCAGCGGCAGGCGCAGCTGTGCGCGCTGCAGCTCGCGACGGCGCTGCGCCGGTGCCCGCTGCGCGCGATCGTCGCCGAGGCCGGCGAGCCGGGCCCGCACGGCCGCGTTGTGCAGGCGCGGATCGCGGCGGCGGCTCTCGATCGCGGCGCGCGATGCGGCGAGCTCCGCGGCGACCGCGTCGGTGCCGGCACCGACCGCGTGCGCCAATATCCGCACCTCGTCCATCTTCTCGGCGCCGAACGCCAGCCACGATCGCAGCACCGGATCCAGGCCGGACTCCGCGGCCAGCGAATACGGCACATGCAGCAGCGAACTCGAGGTCGAGACCGCCAGCGCGCCGACCGAACCCAGCAGGGTCGCCAGCTCACTCAGCGCCGTTTCCAGGTCCGTGCGCCAGATGTTGCGGCCGTCCACCACTCCGGCGACCACCAGCTTGTCCGCCAGGGCGGGAACCGCCGCGACCTCGGAAACGGTGGTGCCGGAACGGAAGTCCAGCGCCACGCCCTCGACCGGCGTGGCGGCCAGGGCGCTCAGTGCCGGGCCAGGGGAGCCGAAGTACGTGGCCACCAGGATGCTCGGCCGCCGGTCCCCGGCGCTCACTTCGGCGTAGGTGGTGCGCACGGTGGCGAGCTCGGCCTCGGAGAGGTCGCGCACCAGGGCCGGCTCGTCGATCTGGACCCAGGCGGCGCCCGCGTCGGCCAGCCGGTCCAGCAGCTCGCGGTAGAGCGGGATCAGCTCGGCCAGCCGGTCCATCGGCGCGACGCCGTCGACACCCTTGGACAGGGCGAGGAAGGTCACCGGCCCGATCACCACCGGACGTGCCGGGATGCCCAGCTCACGCGCCTCCCGCAGCTCGCCGAGCAGGGCCGAGGGGTCGAGGGCGAACCGGGTGTCCGGGCCGATTTCCGGCACCAGATAGTGGTAGTTGGTGTCGAACCACTTGGTCATCTCCAGCGGTTCGATGCCCTCGGCGCCGCGCGCGGCCGCGAAATAGCGGTCCAGCGGATCGCCGATGCCGGCGACCCGCGGCGGCAGCGCGCCGAGCATGACCGCGGTATCGAGCATCTGGTCGTAGAACGAGAAGGTGCCCACCGGTACCGCGTCGAGTCCGGCGTCCTTTGCCCCCGACCAGCTCTGCGCGCGCAGTTGCCGGGCGACGCGCTCGAGTTCGGCGGCGTCGATCCGTCCGGCCCAGTAGCTTTCGACGGCACGTTTGAGTTCGCGCCGCGGCCCGATGCGCGGCAGGCCCAGAACCGTTGCGGTGAAACGAGTATGCGTTGTGACAGTCACGGTGTTCTCCAAACTGGAAGCCACAGATCACCGCCGCACGACGGACGAAGCCCCGAAAAACACTGCCGCACCGGGGTATCCGGTGTGCCACGGGTCCGCCCGCCCGATCCACGAGGCGGTGACCGCCGGATACGGCGTATCCGGCACAACCGGCAGGTCTTCGGACTCACAGGCATCGGTCGTGCGGACCGGTCCGGAGAGGGCCCCGGATGTCGCCTACTGGCCGTCGCTTCCCGGAATGGATCCAGTGCTCATGACGGCGGTCGTTCCTGTTCACCGCTGCGGGACAGTCCCGGATTCTCACCGGGTTCCCTCTCGCCGGCCCGCGAGGACCGGTTTCGACGCTGCGCGCGACGCTCGGGGCTCCAACTCGTCGGCGGCAGCGAACCAGCTGCGTTCCCGAGCGTAATCCACCGCGAGCGGCAGGGGAAACGCCGCCCGCCCGGCCGGATATGTTTCCGCTGGAAGAACACAACTTCGCAGACTCGCCGATCCGGTTTGTGAGGATGGCTGCGAAGCCGTATTCACTGTCCGGCCCCGCTCGCCGGGCAGGTACCTTTATCGAATGTTCTCCAAAGTGCTGGTCGCCAACCGCGGGGAAATCGCCATCCGTGCCTTCCGCGCCGCCTACGAACTAGGCATCGGCACCGTAGCGGTTTTTCCCTACGAAGATCGCAATTCGGTGCATCGCCTCAAGGCCGACGAGTCGTACCAGATCGGTGTCCCCGGACATCCGGTGCGCGCCTACCTCTCGATTCCCGAGATCATCAGCGCCGCCAAGTCCGCCGGCGCCGATGCGGTCTACCCCGGCTACGGCTTCCTGTCGGAGAATCCGGACCTCGCCGCGGCCTGTGCGGCCGAGGGCATCACCTTCATCGGCCCCTCGGCCGAGGTGCTCGAACTGACCGGTAACAAGGCGCGGGCCATCGCGGCGGCGAAGGCGGCCGGGCTCCCGGTGCTGAACTCCAGCGCGCCCTCGGCCGATGTCGAGGAGCTGCTGCGGGCATCGGAGGAGATGGACTTCCCGGTGTTCGTGAAGGCGGTCGCCGGCGGTGGCGGTCGCGGTATGCGCCGGGTGGCGGATCGGGTGCAACTGCGCGAGGCCATCGAGGCCGCCATGCGCGAGGCGGAATCGGCGTTCGGAGACGCGACGGTCTTCCTCGAGCAGGCGGTGATCAACCCGCGGCATATCGAGGTGCAGATCCTGGCCGATCAGCACGGCAACGTCATGCATCTGTTCGAGCGCGACTGTTCGCTGCAGCGGCGGCATCAGAAGGTGATCGAGCTGGCGCCCGCGCCGAATCTGGAACCCGCACTGCGGATGCGTATTTGCGCCGACGCGGTGGCGTTCGCGCGCCAGATCGGGTACTCGTGCGCGGGCACCGTGGAGTTCCTGCTCGACGAGCGCGGCCATCACGTGTTCATCGAGATGAACCCGCGGATCCAGGTCGAGCACACGGTGACCGAGGAGATCACCGATGTGGATCTGGTGCAGTCGCAGTTGCGCATCGCGGCCGGCGAGTCGCTGGCGGATCTGGGGCTGAGTCAGGACAGCGTGTCGATTCACGGTGCCGCGCTGCAGTGCCGGATCACGACCGAGGATCCGGCCAACGGATTCCGTCCCGACACCGGCCGCATCACCGCCTACCGCTCGCCCGGCGGCGGTGGCATCCGGCTCGACGGCGGTGCGAATCTCGGCGCCGAGGTCGGCGCCCACTTCGACTCCATGCTGGTCAAGCTGACCTGTCGCGGCCGCGACTTCGGCGCGGCGGTGGCGCGGGCCCGGCGCGCGGTGGCGGAATTCCGCATCCGCGGCGTGGCCACCAACATCCCCTTCCTGCAGGCCGTGCTCGACGATCCGGATTTCCGCGCCGGACGCATCACCACCTCGTTCATCGACGAGCGCCCGGAACTGCTGACCCAGCGCGGTTCGGCCGACCGCGGCACCCGCATCCTGCGCTATCTGGCCGACGTGACCGTGAACAAGCCGCACGGTGAGCGGCCGACGGCGGTCTACCCGCACGACAAGCTGCCGGCGATCGATCTCAGTGCGCCGCCGCCGGACGGCACCCGCCAGCGTCTGCTCGAACTGGGACCCGAGGGTTTTGCGCGGTGGTTGCGGGAGCGCGACGCGGTCGGCGTCACCGACACCACGTTCCGCGACGCCCATCAGTCGCTGCTCGCGACGCGGGTGCGCACGCGCGGACTGCTGACCGTCGCCGGGCACGTGGCGCGGATGACCCCGGAACTGCTCTCGGTCGAATGCTGGGGTGGCGCGACCTACGATGTGGCGCTGCGCTTCCTGTACGAGGACCCGTGGGAGCGGCTGGCCGCGCTGCGGGAGGCGATTCCGAACATCTGCTTGCAGATGCTGCTGCGCGGGCGCAACACCGTCGGGTACACGCCGTATCCGGAGCAGGTGACGCGGGCGTTCGTGCGAGAAGCGACCGGTACCGGTATTGATATCTTCCGGATCTTCGACGCGCTGAACAATGTGGATCAGATGCGGCCGGCGATCGACGCGGTACGCGAGACCGGCACCGCGCTGGCCGAGGTCGCGATGTCCTACACCGGTGATCTGTCGAATCCGGACGAGAACCTCTACACCCTCGACTACTACCTGAAGCTCGCCGAGCAGATCGTCGAGGCCGGCGCGCACGTGATCGGCATCAAGGACATGGCCGGGCTGTTGCGGGCGCCGGCCGCGCACACGCTGGTGACCGCGCTGCGCAGCAACTTCGATCTGCCGGTGCACGTGCACACCCACGACACTCCGGGCGGGCAACTCGCCACTTACCTGGCCGCCTGGCAGGCCGGCGCCGACGCCGTGGACGGGGCGAGCGCGCCGATGGCAGGCACCACGAGCCAGCCCGCGCTCTCGGCGATCGTCGCCGCGGCCGCGCATTCGCCCTACGACACCGGGCTGAACCTCGATGCCGTCTGCGACCTCGAGCCGTACTGGGAGGCACTGCGAAAGGTCTACGCGCCCTTCGAGTCCGGGTTGCCGGGGCCGACCGGGCGGGTGTACCACCACGAGATCCCCGGCGGGCAGCTGTCGAATCTGCGGCAACAGGCCATCGCGCTCGGGCTGGGCGACCGGTTCGAAGAGGTCGAGGCCAAATACGCGGCCGCCGACCGGCTGCTGGGCCGGCTGGTGAAGGTCACCCCGTCCTCCAAAGTGGTCGGCGATCTGGCCCTGTCGCTGGTCGGATCGGGCGTGGACGTGGACGATTTCGCCACCGACCCCGCGCGCTACGACATCCCGGACTCGGTCATCGGTTTCCTGCGTGGCGAACTCGGCACCCCGGCGGGCGGCTGGCCCGAACCCTTCCGCAGCCGCGCCCTCGAAGGTCGCGGCCCGGCGAAGCCGGAAGTGCCGCTGACCGCGGAAGACGCCGCGGCACTGGACGGTTCGTCACAGCAGCGCCGAGAGACGTTGAACCGATTGCTGTTTCCCGCTCCGACCGCGGAATTCCTGGCGCATCGGGAGAAGTACGGCGACACCACCGGATTGTCGGCGAACCAGTTCTTCTACGGTCTGCGCCACGGTGAGGAACACCGCGTCGAACTGGAGAAGGGCGTCACCCTGCTCATCGGCCTCGAGGCGATCTCGGAGCCGGACGAGCGCGGCATGCGCACGGTGATGTGCATTCTCAACGGGCAGCTGCGTCCGGTGCAGGTGCGCGACCGCTCGATCGCCAGCGAGGTTCCGGTGGCGGAGAAGGCCGACAAGAACAACGCCGGCCACATCGCCGCACCCTTCGCCGGTGTCGTCACCCTGACCGTCGGTGAGGGCGACACGGTCGCCGCCGGTGACACGGTCGGCACCATCGAGGCCATGAAGATGGAGGCCGCCATCACCGCACCCCGCGCCGGAGTCGTCGCCCGGGTGGCGATCGGCACGGTGCAGCAGGTGGAAGGCGGCGACCTGCTGGTGGAACTGCGCATGAACGAGACATCGGCCGAATGACGATGCCGGTCATCCACATTCGTGCGCGGGGCGAGGGCCGGCCGTGATCGGTCACGGACCGGCTCGCGCATGCGCTCGGCTTGCCGTGGCGGGGGGATCGCGGTGACCCGGATCGTCGCGGGCACGGCCGGTGGTCGGCGACTGCGGGTTCCGCCCGCGGGGACCAGGCCGACCTCGGACCGGGTGCGGGAAGCGCTGTTCAACGCGCTTTCCGCGCGCATGGATTTCGACGGCATCCGGGTGCTCGACCTCTATGCCGGGTCCGGCGCCCTCGGTCTGGAGGCGCTGTCGCGCGGTGCGTCCCATGCGCTGCTGATCGAATCCGATCGCAAGGCGGCCGCGGTGATTCGCGGCAATATCACGGATCTGGATGTGCCCGGCGCCGAATTGCGCCTGGGCACAGTCGCTTCCGTGCTGGCGACAGCACCCGCCGAACCGTACGACCTGGTGCTGTCCGACCCGCCCTACGCGGTCGCCGACGCCGCTGTCGAGGCCGACCTGCGGGCGTTGTCGGCCAACGGCTGGTTGTGCGGGGACGCGCTGATCGTCGTCGAGCGGTCGGCGCGATCACCGGAAACGGCATGGCCCGCAGGCTATTCGGCGTTGAAGTCGCGCCGATACGGCGAAACTCGCGTCGATCTGGCGGAATACCACGGATAATCCTGGCCTCGGGCTCGGTCGACGGTCGTTCCGCCGGCAAGGCCTGCCGCCGCGGTGGCTCCCGCCGCCACGGCGACCGACTCAGCCGCGGCGTTCGGCGATGCGGGCGAGCAGGCGTTTGTGCACGGCCGGCGGCAACATGCCGGTGACGTCGCCGCCGAAGGTCGCCACCTCCTTGACCAGGGAGCTGGACAGGAAGCTCAGCGCCGGGTTGGTGGCCAGGAAGTAGGTGTCGACGCCCGAGAGGTGCTTGTTCATCTGGGCCATCTGCATCTCGTATCCGAGATCGGTGGCATCGCGCAGACCCTTGACCATGGCGGTGATGCCCTGTTCGCGAGCGAAATCGACCAGCAGCCCGTACCAGGATTCGATCCGTACGTTGGGCAGATCGGCGGTCGCCTCGCGCAACATCTCGATCCGCTCGTCGACGCTGAACATGCCCTGCTTGCTCTTGTTGATCATCACGGTCACGACGACCTCGTCGAACTGCGCAGCCGCGCGCGAGATGACGTCGATATGCCCGTTGGTCACCGGATCGAAGGACCCGGGACACAGTGCTCCAGCCATGCAGCGACGCTAACAGGTCGGGGCGGGCCGAGCCGATCGTGGTCGTCACAGCGCACGCAGCCGCAGTGGCGTCGGCGGCGGGAGGGGCGCGGGGCGGATGTAACCGCGGGGGCGCTGCTCGCGGGACCGGCTCAGCGCAGCGTGCACGCGTTCCGCGGTGCCTCCCGTACTCAAACCGCGCCAGGTGGTGCGGACCGGCTGAAATCCGTAGCGCCGCAACACCGCATCCGGCGAGCGGCGCGACAGACTGCCATGCGCCCCCGCTCTGCTCGGGCGGTGCCCATCGACCTCGAGCACCACCCCGGTTCGGCCGAGATACAGGTCGGCCGTCCCCAGCACTCTCCCGTCCTCGGCATGGATCACCCCACCCGCGGACGCCGGCGGGAAGCCGAGCAGCCGCAGCAACACCCGGATCCGGGAGTGGTCGACTCCGGCGCTGCGCGGATCGAGGAAACCGACCACGTGCCGGGCGCCGTCGACGCCGCGCCGGCCCCGGGCGCAGGCCATTTCGCGCGCCAATGCCGTTGCGGTGATGCCGAATTCGCGAGCGAGGGCATCGCCGACGACGACCGCCGATTCGAACGGAAGGGTGCGAGCCAGATCGACGACCGTGCGGGCGGGACTGGTGACCAGCAGCCCGTGCCGTTCGGCCACCACGGCGACGGGCGCGCAATGCACCTGCAGATTCGGTTTGATGCGCCCGCCGTGGCGTCGATTGCGTGTCACGTGCACGCGGTCCAGCAATGCCGGCGACATCGGCGCACCCAGCACGACCGCCGCCGATTGGTGGCTCACCACGGCATCGGCCGCCATCTCCGGCAGCAGTGCGGCCACCGCCAGCCGGTGCCGTGCCACGCCGTCCAATTCCGCGAGTAGCGAGGCCTCGGCGTACGCCCCGCGCCGCACCCGCCGCCAGCTCCCGATCGCGCACCGCCGCCGGATCTCGTCGTCGCCGACCCCCGCCGAGACCGCGTCTCGGCGCCGGTGCAGTCCGGCGACCCCGCCCTGGACCGTTGACCGGCTTGCGCGGCACAAGGTTTCGGCACGCGTGTCGCGGTGCGTCATTGCGGGTCCTGGTACGGCCGGGTGCGGCGCGGGCGAGGGAGAAGAGGACAGGGGACCGGTACCCGCGGGCGCGGGGAGGTGGCCGAGCGCAGACCGGCCCGCCAGATGATGGGGCTTCCCGGACAGTGGTTCTCCGAACGGTGGTGCATTGCCGAACCTCCCACGATGAGAACTCGCAACGACGTTTGCTGAGTTAGGACGTGGGGTAAGGAGACTCGGTTCCTTGCACAGATGACCAGGTTGCAGCCGCACCCCGTCCAGGAAGGCCCGGCGATCGGAACACCGCGATCAGAACAGTCAGAACACCCAGAGCCGCAGCGTGAGGAAGCGCAGGGTGCCGACTCCGGCGGTGATGCCGATGACGGCGATCGCCTCGGCGACGTCGTCGAGGCCGGGCGCCGCGATGTCGAGCACCGCCAGCGCCCCCGAGGTGATGGCGAGTCCGGCCAGCGCCAGTCCACCGCCCTCGAGTTGGGCGGCGAGCCAGCCGACCCGGTCGGCGGCGTGGAAGGTGAGGCGGCGGTGCAGTTCGTTGGCGAGCGCCGTGCTGACGATGGATCCGGTCAGGTTGGCCAGCTGCGGCCCGCCGCTGTAGCAGGCCAAGAAGAGCAGGAAGTAGCCGATATTGCTGAAACCGCCGACCAGCGCGAACCGGACGAGTTGCGACAGCCAGTGGTCCCCGCGCAGATAGTCGGCGAAGCGCGAGGCGAGACGGCCGGCAACGGGCGGGGACTGCTGGGGCTCCGGCGTCTCGGCCGGCAGTTCGCTGCGCACGATGGATACGCCCGGATCGGGCTGTGGGTTCACCCACATACCCGGAGGTGCCGGATAAAGGACAACCATTGTCGTTCCGATCGCACAGTGCCGGACGCCGAGGGTGACGGGTTCCGGCTGGTCTACCGCTCAGTAGAAAAAGATAGCACCAAGCGGAGAGAATTCCTCCACTTGATTTGTGTGGGATAGGAAACACCATCCGACACACCGAAGGTGATCTGGGCAGACACGCGGGATGCGGGCACACTGGGCCGAGAGCAGTAGTTCGGCACGAGAGTGGGGTCAGCAGGATGTATCGCGTATTCGAGGCACTCGACGAACTGGTCGCGATCGTCGAAGAGGCGCGGGGTATCCCGCCGACTCGCAATTGCATCGTGCCTCGCGGTGATGTGCTGGAACTGCTCGACGACGTGCGTGAGGCGCTGCCCGGCGAACTCGACGACGCCCAGGACGTGCTCGACCACCGCGACAAGATCGTCTCCGATGCCCGCAATACCGCCGACGCCACGGTGACCGGCGCGAACGACCAGGCCGAACAGACCGTCGCCGGCGCCCGCGAGGAGGCCGACCGGCTGCTGGCCGACGCCAAGGCCCACGCCGACCGGATGGTCGCCGAGGCCCGCGCGCATGCCGATCACCTGGTCGCGACCGCACAGGCCGAGGCCGATCGCATCGTGACCGACGGCAAGGCCGAGTACGAGGCGCTCACCGGCCGCGCCCGCACCGAATCGGAGCGGATGATCGCGGCGGGCCAGGCCTCCTACGACCGATCGGTGGCCGAGGGGCAGGTCGAACAGGAGCGCCTGGTCTCGCAGACCGAGGTGGTGCGGGCCGCGCACGCCGAATCCGCGCGCCTGATCGACGCCGCGCAGACCGAGGCCGACCGGCTGCGCGAGGAATGCGATCACTATGTCGATTCCCAGCTCGCCGATTTCGAGGAGACGCTGCACTCGACGCTGCGGACGGTGGGCCGTGGTCGCCAGCAATTGCGTTCGGGGACCGGCATTCCGGACTACGCCGCCGACTTCCGGCGCTGATCTGCCCGCGCTCGTTCCGGGATTTGGGGGGATCGGCGCAGTTCGCGTACTGTGGAGTGGTTGCCCAAACCCCCTCGAAACGTGAGTGAGTGTCCGATGTCCGCCCAGTCCGGTCCCGGTTCGCGTCGTCGTCAGACCGACGCGGATTTCGTGCTGGACACCCGCAGTCTGGGGCGCGCCCCGGGCTCGATCCGGCGGGTGCATCGGGTCGTCACCGCCCCCGAGAAGATCGGCTTGGACCTGATCGCGATCCCGGCCGGTGCCGAGATCGACCTCGATCTGACCCTGCAGGCGGTCTCGGAGGGCGTGCTGGTCACCGGTTCGGTGTCGGCGCCCATCGAGGGGGAGTGCTCGCGCTGCCTGGAGTCGTTCACCGACGATCTGGAACTCGAGATCACCGAACTGTTCGCCTATCCGGACAGCGCGACCGAGCAGACCACCGAGGAAGACGAGATCTACCGGCTCGTCGACGACATGATCGACATCGAGCCGGTGGTCACCGACGCCGTCGGTCTGGAATTGCCGCTGCAGCCGCTGTGCGAACCCGATTGCGCCGGGCTGTGCCCGGAATGCGGTGTCCGGATGGCGATTGCGGGTCCGGATCACACGCATGAGATACTGGACCCTCGCTGGGCGGGGCTTGCGAAATTCGCGAGCGAAACCCCCTGCTCCGGCGTCTCCGACGCCCCATCAGACGTAGACCGATCTCTTGCCGACCGCCATGGTTCGGCAAGTTCGACGACAGAGGAGAAGTAGTCGTGGCCGTTCCGAAGCGCCGGATGTCTCGTGCCAACACCCACTCGCGGCGCAGCCAGTGGAAGGCCACCGCGCCGACCCTGATCACCTGCCCGAACCGGGCGTGCGGTCAGAAGACCCTCCCGCACATCGCGTGCCCGAACTGCGGTACCTACAAGGGCCGCCAGGTCACCTCGGCCATCTGATCTGCCGATCGGGTAGCCGCGAAGTGACCGCCGGTAAGGACGAAGCGGACGCACCCGCAGCGGGCGATGCCGCTGACCACGCCAGCCTTCTCGAAGCGCTCGGCGTGGAGGTGCGCCCGGACCTGCTCCGGCTGGCGCTCACCCACCGTTCCTACGCCTACGAGAACGGTGGGCTGCCGACCAACGAACGCCTGGAATTCCTGGGCGATTCGGTTCTCGGTCTGAGCATCACCGAGCGCCTGTACCTCGAGCATCCGGAGAAATCCGAAGGCGAGCTCGCCAAACTGCGCGCCAGTGTGGTGAACATGCATGCCCTGGCCGAGGTCGCGCGCGGCCTGGGTGCGGGCGGCCTCGGCCGTCATCTGCTGCTCGGTAAGGGCGAGGAACTCACCGGCGGCCGGGACAAGGCGAGCATTCTCGCCGATGGGATGGAGTCGCTGCTGGGTGCGGTCCATCTGCAACACGGCATCGAGGTCGCGCGCGGAGTCGTGCTGCGGCTGTTCGCCGAACTGCTCGAACGCGGTCCCCGGATGGGCGCCGGCCTGGATTGGAAGACCAGTCTGCAGGAGCTCACCGCGGAACGCGGCATCGGCGTGCCCAGCTACGAGATCACCTCGACCGGTCCCGACCACGACAAGGAATTCACCGCCACCGCGGTGATCGGTGGCCAGGCCTACGGGCAGGGCGTCGGCCGGTCGAAGAAGGAAGCCGAGCAGAAGGCCGCGGGCGCTGCCTGGCAGGCGCTCACCGCGGACGGTTCCGCCGAAGCCGGTGACTGATGCCCGAACTGCCCGAGGTCGAGGTGGTCCGGCGCGGACTCGAGGAGCACGTCGTCGGCCACGTCGTGGAATCGGTCCTGGTCAAACATCCGCGGTCGGTGCGCCGCCACGAACTCGGCGGTGACGATCTCGCCGGCCGGATGGCGGGCCTGCGGATCGAATCCGCCCGCCGCCGCGGCAAATTCCTCTGGCTGACCTTCGACGATCCCGATGCCGCACTCGTCGTCCACCTGGGTATGAGCGGGCAGATGCTCGTACAGTCCGCGCAGGCGCCGCTGGAGAAGCACGCGCATATCGTCGCCGGACTCGACAACGGCACCCAGCTGCGCTTCATCGATCAGCGCACCTTCGGTGGCTGGGCGCTGAACCGGCTCATCGCTCTCGACGGTGAGGAACTGCCGGAATCGGTCGCCCACATCGCGCGCGATCCGCTCGACCCCCGTTTCGACACCGAGGCCGTGGTCGCGCGGATGCGGACCAAATCCTCCGAGATCAAGCGGGTGCTGCTGGATCAGACGGTGGTGTCGGGTATCGGCAACATCTACGCCGACGAGGCGTTGTGGCGAGCCCGCATCCACGGCGAACGCCCCGCCGCGGCGCTCACCCGGCCCGCGCTGCGGCGGCTGCTGAGCGAGGTGCAGGCGGTGATGGGTGCGGCCCTCGACGCCGGCGGCACCTCCTTCGACGCGCTGTATGTCAACGTCAACGGCAATTCCGGATACTTCGAGCGGTCGCTGGCCGCCTACGGCCGCGAGGACGAACCGTGCCGTCGCTGCGGCGCGCCGATCCGCCGCGAGAAGTTCATGAACCGCTCGTCCTACTCCTGTCCGCGCTGCCAGCCGAAGCCCCGGCGATAGCGGCGAGCACGCGCTAAATTTGCGGTGTGTCCGATAAAGCCACTTCGTACGAAGGGAGAGCGGATGCGCAAGCTCACCTACTTCGTGGCCTCGACCATCGACGGGTATATCGCCACCTCGGACGGATCGGTCGACTTCTTCCCGGTCGGCGGTGACCACGGCCCCGCCATCACCGCGCAGTATCCGGAGACGTTACCGACCAAGATCCGGGAATCGCTCGGGATCGACAGTCCGGGCGAAAGTTTCGACACCGTGATCATGGGTCGCAAGACCCACGATTTCGGGGTGCGGACCGGCACGTCGAGCCCGTATTCACATCTGCGGCAGTTCGTCGTGTCGACCACCCTGCCCGGCGATCCGGATCCGGACGTCGAGCTGATCTCCTCCGACCCGCTGGGGCGCGTGCGCGGGCTCAAGCAGGAGAAGGGCTCGGGTATCTGGTTGTGCGGCGGCGGTGAACTGGCACAGGCGCTGCTGCCGGAGATCGACCAGATCTTCCTCAAGTTGTATCCGATCGTGCTGGGGCACGGCCGGCCGCTGTTCGGCGCGGGACCGCGGCTGCCCGAGCCGGCGCTGTTCCGGGTGCTCACCGGCCGGGTGTTCGAGGACGGAGTGTCGTTCATCAAATACAGCCGGTTGCCCTAGTGGGCGGCCAGGTTCCGGATCCGGTGGCCGCGCTGCGCGAGATCGCGTTCTGGATGGAACGCGATCGCGCGCAGACCCATCGCGTCAAGGCCTACCGGCGGGCGGCCGATGTGGTGGCCGAGCTGTCGGACGCCGATTTCGATCGTTACCGCGAATCCGGTGCCTGGCAGGAACTTTCGGGCATCGGCCCGAAGACCGCGGCGGTGATCGAACAGGCGTGCGCCGGCGCCGTACCGCAGCGACTGACCGAATTGCGTTCCGCCGCAAAGCCGATCGCACCCGCCGGTGGCGAGGTCCGCGCGTTGTTGCGGGGCGATCTGCACACCCACTCCGACTGGTCCGACGGCGGCAGCCCGATCGAGGAGATGATGCGCACCGCGCAGGCGCTGGGCCACCAATACTGTGCGCTGACCGATCATTCGCCGCGGTTGAAAGTCGCCAACGGACTCTCCGCGGAGCGGTTGCGCCGCCAGCTGGACGTGGTCGCCGAACTCAACGAGCGGCTCGCGCCGTTTCGCATTCTCACCGGTATCGAAGTCGACATCCTCGACGACGGCACCCTCGACCAGGAGGCCGAGCTGCTCGCTCGCCTGGATGTCGTTGTGGCCAGCGTGCATTCGAACCTGCGCGCCGACTCGGCGACCATGACCAAACGCATGGTGTACGCGGTGGCGAATCCGAACGTCGACATCCTCGGCCACTGCACCGGGCGATTGGTCGCCGGTAATCGCGGCATCCGGCCGGAATCGTCGTTCGACGCCGAACTCGTCTTCGAGGCTTGCCGCCGTTACGGGACGGCCGTGGAAATCAACAGCCGTCCCGAACGGCTCGATCCACCGAGCCGGCTGCTGCGCCTGGCCGTGGAGATGGGCTGCTACTTCAGCATCGATACCGATGCGCACGCCCCCGGGCAGCTGGATTGGCAGGGCTACGGCTGTGAACGCGCCGCGGCGAACGAGGTCCCGGCCGATCGCATCATCAACAGCCTGCCGTTGGATGAACTCCTGGCGTTCACCGCGCGGTGACCCCTCGCGGCGAACCGGGCCCGCTCAGAGGATCGCGAATGCGACGACCATGCCGATCGCCAGATGCGCGGCGGCCACCAGCAGCGACTGAATCTGGTAGCTGGACGATTTCAGCAGATCGCCGATGTGCAGGCCGACCAGCCATTCGAGCAGCCGGATGGAGACCACCTGCGCGATGATGCCCACCAGCCCGTAGATGCCGGTGGCGATCAGGCCCTCGACGAGCCGGCCGCCGGAGGAGTAGATCGCCAGCACCACGATCAACGCCATACTCACCATGCCCGCGGAGGCGATGACGACCGCGTTCGGATTACCGGCGGCGACCATCTTGCGCAGCGGTCCGGGCGTGGAACTGTCGATGGCCTGGAATCCGATCAGCATCAGGGCCAGACCCAGCACCGCGTACAGCGCGATCGCGCCGACGCCGTGCCCGACGGAGCTCCAATACCCTGATTCGAGCGCGAGGGTGGACGACACAGATTCCTCCGGTGATGTTGATCGAGTCGCTGAATGCTACTTGGTCGGAATGCGATGCGGAACGAAGGTGGAGCCGTCGTCGGTGATCAGGCCGGGGGATTCGCGGATGCCGAGACCGGCCGAGGTGTCGCCGACGATCCAGGCGCCCAGGACCGGCCGCAGGCCGTCGAAATCCGGTAGCGGATCGAGAAGTTGGTAGACGAACCCCTCCTCGCCGTACACGCCGCCGGTCGAGGTCTCCATCCCGGCGCCGACGATGGTCATATTGGCGCCCTCGCGGCCCAGCTTCGGTTTGCGGATGTACTCGGTGAGCTCGTGCGGGTCGTCGAGATAGGCCGGCAGCAGATTCGGATGCCCGGGATACATCTCCCACAGCACCGCCAGCAGCGCCTTGTTGGACAGCAGCGTCTTCCAGAGGGGTTCGACCCAGGCGGTCTCGGGGATGGAGTCCACCACGCGCTTGCCGAAATCGTCGTCGAGCGCCCACTCCCACGGATACAGCTTGAAGATCGAACCGATCGGCGCCTCTGCCAGATCGACGAAACGCTCCAGCTCGGTATCGAATCCGATCTCCTCGATCGGCAGCGCGATGGTGTCGAAACCGGCCTCGGCGGCGGTCTCCTGCATATACGCGGTGGTCACGTTGTCCTCGCCGGAGGCGTCGGCCGAGGACCAGGTGAAGTGCAGCTGATTGGTGGGCAGCTGGTCGAGCAGCTCGCCCCAGCGCTCGACCAGGCGCTCGTGCAGCGAATTCCACTGGTCGTCGTCGGGGTAGACGTCGGTGAGCCAGTGCCACTGCACGATGGCCGCTTCCAGCAGCGAGGTCGGTGTATCGGCGTTGTACTCCAGCAGTTTCGCCGGACCGCGGCCGTCGTAGCGCAGATCGAAACGCCCGTAGACGTAGGGGTCGCTGCGATGCCACGACTTCTTGATCGGCTCCCAACTCCATTCGGGCAGGCCGAAATCGGCGAAGCGCTCGGTGAGCACGATCTGCTCGACCGCGTGCAGGCACATCGAGTGCAGCACCTCGACCTGGGCCTCGAGCGCGAGGATCTCGTCGAGATCGAATTCGTAGTGCACCGATTCGTCCCAGTACGGGCGCGACTGTCCGTTCGCGTCGCGGCCGGGCGAGCCGAATACCAGCCCTTGATCGGCGATGATCTTCTGCCAGCCGGTACGTTGCCGGTTGCGCATCCGACGCATCTAGGAGCCTCCACTGGTGGAACCGGATTTACTGCCGAGACCGCCTCGTACGACGGTCCCGCTCTTGGTGCTGACGGTGGCCTTCTTCGGCGCGACCGTGCTGCCGCCGACGGGCGCACGCCCGACGGTGTTGTTGCCGCCGTAGTAGTAGCGGTACTGGTGGCCGTTGTAGAGGAAGATGCCGGGCCCGAGGCCGCCACCGCCGTAATAGCCGCCGGTACTCGCGTAGGACTGGGCGCGCACACAGTCGTCGTCGGGTACGACCTGCTGTTGCCCGTTGTCGTCGGTGATGCAGTAGGCGGTCACGTTCGCGGGCCGGTGTGCGGCCTGGTAGGCGAGATATCCGGTGCCGACCACCGCGGCGATGCCGGCCACCGCCACGCCGCCGATGAGCAGCCGTTTGCGCTTGCGCCGCTTGGTTTCCGCGGCCTCCGCCGCGGCCCGCTCCGCCTCTTCGGCGCGTTTGCGGGCCTTGTCGCGCGCCCGCGCCTCGGCCACCGTCGGCGGGCGGGGCTGGGTGACGCCGGCCTCCTGCCGCTGCATACTTCCGCGCAGGCGCCGGGGCCTGTCGGATTCGCCTGCGGCGCCGCAATTTTCACCCTCGGGATCGGCCGGCCCACCGGCGTCGGCGCCGAAAGCGTTGTCCGACAGCGGGTTCGGCGCACCGGGGGTGGCCAGGCCGGGAATCGTCGAGGCCGGGTCGGGGAAGCCGGGCAGGATGGGCGTGCCGGGGAGAGTCGGCGCGGTCCGCGGATTCGGGAGGGTGGGGTCCGGTTCGCCCAGGCGTCTCGTCGGTTCCGCCTCGGATGCGCCGGTTTCGCGCTCGCCTTCGGGCTGCGCGCCGAAACGCACCGTCGGATCCGAGGCGCCGATTCCCTTCGACTCGCCGGATTCCGTGCCGCCCCCGGTGCTGTCTTCTCCCGCGGACGGGGTGTCGCGGGGGCCGTGCGAATCCCGATCCCCGGATCCGCCGCCCGGCTCATGTGTTGCCAACGATCGACTCCTGTATCCCCGCCGCTACCGTTCCTCGAAGCCTGTTATTCCGCCGAGGGCGGCGCCCCAGTTTTCCACAACCAGGTCGACTCGACCAGGCGTGTCACCCGACCGCAACAATGCCAGCAAACGCTCGCACGCCGGTCGCGGACCCTCGGCCACCACGTGCACGCGCCCGTCCCGGGTGTTGCGGGCGTGGCCCACCAAACCGAGCTCCAGCGCCCGCGCTCGCGTCCACCAGCGGAACCCGACGCCCTGAACCAGGCCGTGCACCCAGGCGCTGAGCCGGACGGGGTCGGGGCTCACGAGTCGATCTTGTCGATCTGGAACGTCAGATTCACCGTGGTGCCCGCCTTCAGCGTCCGTCCCACCGTGCACACCTTGTCGATGGCGCGCTGCACGGTGACCAGCAGGCGCTGGCGCCCGGCCTCGTCGAGTTCGGACAGGTCCAGTTCGACGATCTCGTTCAGTTCCGGATACACCTCGTTCTCGCGGTCGGCGTCGCCGGAGACGCGGATCGTGGTGTCGTAGGTCTCGCCCAGCCGGTTGGACAGCGGGAAGTCCGAACTCATCCCGGTGCAGGCGGCCAGCGCGATCTTCAGCAGCTCGCCCGGGGTGAAGACGCCCTCGACGCCGTCGGAGCCGATGAGTACCTCGGCTCCGCGCGAGCTGCGCCCGGTGTAGCGGCGGGTGCCGGTCCGCTCCACCCACAATTCGGTCACCGGCTTCGGCGCCTTGGTCTGCGGGGCGGCCGCGACGGTCGCGGGCTGCGCAGCGGCGGCGGTGGGTGCGGCGGAGTTGGCGGTCTGTTCGGACATACCGTCGATCCTGCCATCGTGCCCGGCGTATCCGCACCGCACACCGGCTTTCACCACGGCGTGTGGAGGCCGTTGTGTCCGATATCACCGGTTCTGCCGGGCGTGGCCGGGCTCGGATCAGGCTTGGAATCGGTACCCCATACCGGCCTCGGTGAGCAGATGTTTCGGCTGGGAAGGGTCGTCTTCGAGCTTGCGCCGCAGCTGCGCCAGATACACCCGGAGATAGTGGGTTTCGGTCGCATACGTCGGGCCCCACACCTCGCGCAGCAGTTCCCGGCGGCCCACCAGTTTGCCCTGATTGCGCACCAGCATTTCCAGCACACCCCATTCGGTGGGCGTGAGGTGGACATCGCGGCCGCCGCGGATGACCTTCTTCGCCGCGAGATCGACGGTGAACGAGGACGTTTCCACGATCGGCGCCGACTCCTCGGCCGTCGAGGCGGAACGCCGCACCGCCGCCCGCAGGCGGGCCAGCAGTTCGTCCATGCCGAACGGTTTGGTGACGTAGTCGTCTGCGCCGGTGTCGAGGGCCTGCACCTTGTCCGAGGAATCGGTGCGGGCGGACAGCACGATCACCGGCATCGAACTCCAGCCGCGAATTCCGGCCAGTACCTCGACACCGTCGATATCGGGCAGGCCGAGATCCAGCACAACCACGTCGGGGTGTTTCTCCGCGGCCGCCCGCAGGGCCGCAGCGCCGGTGGCGGCGGTGATCACCTCGTAGCCACGCACCGACAGATTGATCCGCAGCGCGCGCAGGATCTGCGGTTCGTCGTCGACGACCAGCACGCGGGTCGCGGCCGGCGGTCGTTCGGCCGATGTCACGACGCCTCCTGTGTCTTGCGGGACACCCGCACCCGGTCGGCGGCGCGAGTGGGCTGCGCAGTGTTGCTCACGACGCCTCCTGTGTCTTGCGGGACACCCGCACCCGGTCGGCATCGTGAGTGGGCTGCGCAGTATCGCTCACGACGCCTCCTGTGTCTCTCCTGCCGGCAACTCGATCACCATGGTCAGCCCACCTCCCGGCGTCGGTTCGGCGTGTACGGTCCCGCCCATCGCCTCGACGAATCCGCGGACCACCGACAGGCCCAGGCCCACACCGGTCGAATTGTCGCGGTCGCCCAATCGCTGGAACGGCTCGAACATCTGGTCCTCGAGTCCGGTCGGAACGCCCGGACCGTAGTCGACCACTGTGATGGATACCCGGCCGCCGTCGCGTTCGGCGCCAACCCGCACCGGTGTGTCGGGGACCGTCGTTCCGGCCGGCGCCGAGTAGCGCAGCGCGTTGTCGATCAAATTGGCCAGCACCCGTTCCAGCAGGCCGCTGTCGGCATAGACCGACACCTCGCCGACTTCGACCTTCACCCGGTCCATCGCCGCCTGCCGCACACCGCGGGTCCCCATCCCGACGCCGACGACCGCGCGGTTGACCACCTCCTCCAGGTAGACCTGTTTGAGGTTGGGTTCCACGGCGCCGGCCGCGAGCCGCGAGGAGTCGAGCAGATTGCCGACGAGCGCGGTGAGCTGATCGGTGGATTCCTCGATGGTTTCCAGTAATTCGGCGGTATCTGCGGGGGAGAACTGCACGTCCTCGCTGCGCAGACTCGATACCGCCGCCTTGGCCGCGGCCAGCGGCGTGCGCAGGTCGTGGCTGACCGCCGACAGCAGTGCGCGGCGCAGCCGGTCGGCCGCCATCACACCGGCGGCCGCCTGGGCCTGGTCGGCGAGTTCACGCTGGCGCACGAGCCCGGCCGCCTGCCCGGCCACCGCGGCGAGCACCCGGCGGTCCCCGGGTGTCAGCGCGCGCCCGCTGAGCAGCAGCCAGTGTTCCTCGTCGCCGGCTCCGATCGCGGTATCGGCGGCGCCGGGGGTGCGCGCCGGATCGTCACCGACGCAGGCGATCACCTCGGCGTCGCTGACGAAACTCACCGCCCGCTGACGGTAGATCTCGCGGGCGCGCTCGAGCAGATCGGGCAGGTCGGCGCCGTGCAGGATCGCGCCGGCGAACAGGGTCAGCAACTCGGCTTCGCGCGAGGCCGTGCGTGCCTCGCGGGTGCGATTGGCCGAGATGTCGACCAGCGCCGCGACCGCCACGGCAACCCCCGCCATCACGACGATGGTGAGGAAATTGTTGGGTTCGGCGATGGTGAGGCTGTGGCGTGGGGTGGTGAAGAACCAATTCAGCAGCAACCCGCCCAGCACCGCCGACAGCGCGGCCGGCGCGACACCGCCCAGCAACGCGACCGCGATCACGCCGATGAAGTACATCGCGCTCTCACCGGCCAGATCCAGTCGCGAATCCAGCCACAGATAGCAGACCAGGGTGATCAGGGTGGGCACGACCAGCGCGGCCAGCCACGACACGGTCGGTCGCTGCCGCCGCAGCAGGGCCGACCAGCGCAGCCCTCGTTGCGCTTCCTCGTGGGTGACCATGTGGACGTCGATGGTTCCCGAGCGCTGCACCACGGTCGCGCCGATGCCCTGGTCGAGAATCCGCGCCCACCGCGAGCGCCGTGAGGTGCCCACCACCAGCTGGGTGGCGTTGACCTGCCGGGCGAAATCCAGCAGGGCGTTCGGCACGTTCTCGCCGGTCACCGTGTGCAGGCTGGAACCGAGCCCGGCGGCGAGCTCACGCAACCGGTGCAGCCGTTGCGCCGACACCCCGGCCAGCCCGTCGCCGCGCACGACGTGCACGACGATCAGCTCGGCACTGGATTTGGTGGCGATGCGGCTCGCGCGGCGCACGATCGTCTCCGATTCCGGCCCGCCGGTCACCGCGACGACCACGCGTTCGCGCGCCTCCCAGGTCGCGGTGATCTTGTGGTCGGCACGGTATTTGGCCAGCGCCGCGTCGACCTGATCGGCCAGCCACAACAGGGCCAGTTCGCGCAGCGCGGTGAGGTTGCCGGGCCGGAAGTAGTTGCGCAGCGCCGCGTCGACCTTGTCGGCGGTATAGACGTTGCCGTGGGAAAGCCTGCGCCGCAATGCCTCCGGGGTGATGTCGACCAGTTCGACCTGGTCGGCGCCGCGTACCACCCAATCCGGGACGGTTTCGCGTTGCACCACGCCGGTGATCTGCTCGACGACGTCGTTGAGGCTGTCCAGATGCTGGACGTTGACCGTGGAGATGACATCGATACCGGCGTCGAGCAGTTCGTGGACGTCCTGCCAGCGCTTCTCGTTCTTCGATCCCGGCACGTTCGTATGCGCGAGTTCGTCCACCAGGGCCACGGCCGGCGCCCGCCGCAGCACCGCGTCGAGATCCAGCTCGGGCAGGGTCGTGCCGCGGTAGGTGCGCATCGCCGGCGGTATCCGTTCGATGCCCTCGAGCAGTTCCGCGGTCTTGCTGCGGCCGTGGGTCTCCACCACCGCGGCGACCACGTCGCGGCCACGGCTTATCCGCCGATGCGCCTCGCCGAGCATCGCGTAGGTCTTTCCCACGCCGGGCGCGGCCCCGAGGTAGATGCGTAGTTGTCCGCGCTTCACAGGTCCATCATCGCGCGATTCGGACGACGTGGACGGCGCGAAACCCGGACGACCCGGGTGGTTCGCCCGCCGGCAACGCGCAGACCCAGCGCGCAGCTGACGAAGACGATGATCACCATCGCCGCGACCGCGAAATCCGGCACTGTCTTCTCCTCACGACCCCGATGATTGCCGATGTGCCGGTCGACTGGGCGAACCGGACAACACACTGTGCACCTGCGCGGGCGATCGTTCGCCGATCTTGACGCTTTCTTGACGAGGCCGGTGCTGACTTTGACGGCGCGTTCGCGGACGCTGGAGGGACGTAAGCACCTCGTCAAAGCCGTCGTCCGCGCCGCTAAGAAGCCGTCAAGGCCGTCGAGAACGGACCGTTCGAGACGCTTGACTCTCTGGCGGCGCATCCGCTCCGGATGCCGTCAACAGAGAGGTTTGCACTTATGTCTGTCGCGGTGTTCACCGTCGTGACCGTGGCGATCTTCGCCCTGCTCGGCCTGCTCCAACGGGGGGTGGAACGGCTGTGATCGAGAACATCGTCGGTCTGATCCTGGCGCTCGGCGTCGCCGTCTACATGATCGCGGCGCTGCTGTTCCCGGAAAGGTTCTAGGTGAGCACAACCACTGCCGGGGTCGTCTTCGTGGCGACCCTGATCATCGCGCTCGCGGCGGTCCACATCCCGCTCGGCGACTACATGTACCGGGTGTATTCGGGCACGAAACAGTCGCGTGCCGAACGCCTCCTCTATCGCGCCATCGGGGTCCAGCCCGGAGTGGAGCAGACCTGGGGCGTCTACGCCCGCAGCGTGCTGGCCTTCTCCGCGGTGAGCGTTCTGGCGCTGTTCTTCCTGCAGCTGATTCAGGGCCACCTGCCGTTGCATCTGCACGAGCCCGGGACCGAGATGACCGCGGCGCTGGCGTGGAATACCGCGATCAGCTTCGTCACCAACACCAACTGGCAGAACTACGCCGGTGAGTCGACGCAGGGACATCTGGTCCAGATGGCGGGCCTGGCCGTGCAGAACTTCGTCTCGGCCGCGGTCGGGATGGCGGTCGCGGTCGCGCTGGTGCGCGGGTTCGCTCGCCGCCACACCGGCGACCTCGGCAACTTCTGGGTCGACCTCGTGCGCGGCACCCTCCGGATCCTGCTGCCCATCGCGTTCGTATTCGCGATCGTGCTCGTCGCCGGTGGCGCGATCCAGAACTTCCACCTGCACGATCAGGTCGCGCAGACGATCACCGGTGCGACGCAGACGATTCCGGGTGGGCCGGTCGCCTCGCAGGAAAGCATCAAGGAGCTGGGCACCAACGGTGGCGGCTTCTTCAACGTCAACTCCGCGCACCCGTTCGAAAACCCGACGGCCTGGACCAACTGGGTCGAGATCTTCCTGATCCTGCTGATCGCCTTCTCGCTGCCGCGGACCTTCGGCCGCATGGTGGGCAGCACCAAGCAGGGTTTTGCGATCGCGTCGGTGATGGGCGTGCTCGCGCTGATCAGCGTGACGCTGACCAACTTCCTGCAGTTGCGCCATCACGGCACCGTGCCGACGGCGGTCGGCTCGGCGCTCGAGGGCGTCGAAACACGGTTCGGCGTAGCCGATTCCGCGACCTTCGCCGCGTCCACGACGCTGACCTCCACCGGTGCCGTCGACTCCGCCCACGATTCCTACACCAGCCTCGGCGGCATGATGGCCATGGTGAACATGCAGCTGGGCGAGGTCGCGCCCGGCGGTGTCGGATCGGGTCTGTACGGGATGCTGATCCTGGCGGTGATCACCGTATTCGTCGCCGGGCTGATGGTCGGGCGCACACCGGAATATCTCGGCAAGAAGATCACCCCGCGCGAAATCAAGTTCGCCGCATCGTATTTCCTGATCACTCCGCTGATCGCGCTGGTGGGTACCGCGATCGCGATGGCGTTGCCGGGCGAGCGCGCGGCCATGGCGAACTCCGGTCCACACGGCCTGTCGGAGGTGCTCTACGCCTTCACCTCGGCCGCCAACAACAACGGCTCGGCCTTCGCTGGGCTCAGCGGCAACACCGTCTGGTGGAATACCGCCCTCGGCCTGGCGATGGTGTTCGGCCGGTTCGTTCCCATCACCCTGGTGCTCGCGCTGGCCGGATCGCTGGCCGCCCAGGGCCATACGCCCGAATCGATCGGCACGTTGCCGACGCACCGGCCGCAGTTCGTCGGCATGGTCGCCGGCGTGACGCTGATCCTGGTCGCCCTGACCTTCCTGCCCATGCTGGCGCTCGGGCCGCTCGCCGAAGGAATCCACTGACATGACCGCTCCGACAACCGATTCCGTGGCCACCCCGCGCGGTGCCGAGCCTTCCTCGCGCCGGAAGTCCCGGGGCATGTTCGATCCGGCGCTGCTGGCGCGGTCGCTGCCCGAGGCCCTGCGCAAACTGGATCCGCGCACGCTGTGGCGCAATCCGGTGATGCTGATCGTGGAGATCGGCGCCCTGTGGTCCACGATCCTCGCCGTCGCCCATCCCACGGTCTTCGCGTGGGCGATCGTGATCTGGCTGTGGCTGACGGTGATCTTCGCCAACCTGGCCGAGGCCGTCGCCGAGGGCCGCGGTAAGGCCCAGGCCGATACGCTGCGAAAAGCCAAGACCGACACCGTCGCCCGGCGGCTGGTGAACTGGCATCCGGGCGCCGAGGCGCCGGTCGAGGAGCGGGTTCCCGCACCCGAACTGCGGCGCGGCGACTGTGTCGTGGTCGAGGCCGGGCAGGTGGTGCCGGGTGACGGCGACGTCGTCGAGGGCATCGCCTCGGTCGACGAATCGGCGATCACCGGGGAATCCGCGCCGGTGATCCGCGAATCCGGCGGCGACCGGTCCGCGGTCACCGGCGGCACCACCGTGCTCTCGGACCGTATCGTCGTCGAGATCACCCAGGAGCCGGGCGGCAGTTTCATCGACAAGATGATCGCGCTGGTCGAGGGCGCCAGGCGGCAGAAGACACCCAACGAGATCGCGCTGAACATCCTGCTGGCCGCGCTGACGATCATCTTCGTGTTTGCGGTCGTGACGTTGCAGCCGCCGGCGATCTTCTCCAAGGTGAACAATCCGGGGGTCGGCGACAGCGCGGCGCTGAACGCGCACGGCATCACCGGCATCGTCATGGTGTCGCTGCTGGTCTGCCTGATTCCCACCACGATCGGCGCATTGCTGTCGGCGATCGGCATCGCGGGCATGGACCGCCTCGTCCAGCGCAATGTGCTGGCGATGTCGGGTCGCGCGGTCGAGGCCGCCGGCGATGTGAACACGCTGCTGCTCGACAAGACCGGCACCATCACCCTCGGTAACCGGCAGGCGTCGAGCTTCGTCGCCATGCCGGGCGTCACCGAGGACGAGATGGCCGACGCCGCACAGCTTTCCAGCCTTGCCGACGAAACACCTGAGGGCCGCTCGATCGTGGTGTTCGCGAAATCCGCATACGGCAAACGCGAACGCACCCCTGGTGAGCTCGCGGGCGCGAACTGGGTGGAGTTCACCGCCCAGACCCGGATGTCGGGCGTGGATCTGCGGGACGGGCATCGGTTGCGCAAGGGCGCCGCGAGTGCGGTCACGGAATGGGTTCGGGTCCATGGTGGTTCGGTGCCGGAGGACGTCGGGCGGACCGTGGACGGCATCTCCGCCTCCGGCGGCACACCGCTGGTGGTCGGCGAACTGCTCGACGGGAAAGCCCGGCTGCTGGGTGTGGTCCATCTGAAGGATGTGGTGAAACAGGGCATGCGGGAGCGCTTCGACGAGATGCGCCGCATGGGGATTCGCACCGTGATGATCACCGGCGACAACCCGCTGACCGCCAAGGCGATCGCGGACGAGGCCGGAGTCGACGACTTCCTGGCCGAGGCCACTCCCGAGGACAAGCTGGCGCTGATCAAGAACGAACAGGCCGGCGGGCGCCTGGTCGCCATGACCGGCGACGGCACCAACGACGCTCCGGCGCTGGCGCAGGCCGATGTCGGCGTCGCGATGAACACCGGAACGTCGGCGGCCAAGGAAGCCGGCAACATGGTCGATCTGGATTCGGATCCGACCAAGTTGATCGAGATCGTCGAGATCGGCAAACAGTTGCTGATCACCCGGGGCGCGCTGACGACCTTCTCCATCGCCAACGACATCGCGAAGTACTTCGCGATCATTCCCGCGCTGTTCGTGGCGTTGTTCCCCGGTCTGGACGTGCTCAACGTGATGCGGTTGCACAGTCCGCAGTCGGCGATCCTGTCCGCGGTGATCTTCAACGCGATCGTCATCGTGGCGCTGATCCCGCTGGCTCTGCGCGGCGTCGACTATCGCCCCTCGAGTGCGTCGAAACTGCTCAGCCGCAATCTCGCCATCTACGGGGCGGGCGGCATCGTCGCCCCGTTCATCGGCATCAAACTCATCGACGTTGTCGTCCGATTCCTGCCTGGGATGTCCTGATATGCCTTCGTTCTCGATGCGATACACCACCTGGTTCCGTCAGCATCTGGCCGCCGTGCGGGCACTGCTCGTGCTGACGGTGATCACCGGAATCGCCTATCCGCTGGCCGTATTCGCGGTCGCGCAGTTGCCGGGCCTGCACAACAGGGCCGAAGGTTCGCTCGTCCACCGCGACGGGAAGCTGGTGGGCAGCAGCCTCATCGGTCAGGCGTTCACCGACGGCAACGGCGCGGCGCTGCCGCAGTACTTCCAGACCCGCCCCTCGAATTCCGCCCCGGCCGACGGCAGCCGCCCCGACGGCTACGACCCCACCAACACCGGCTTCGGCAACAAAGGTCCGGAGGACGTCGTCGACACTCTGGCCGCCGACCCGTCGCAGACGAAGACCGGTTTGCTGACCACGGTCTGCACGCGCAGCAAACAGCTCGGCGAGCGCGAGGGCGTCTCCGGGGCGCGACCGTTCTGCACATCCGGCGGGGTCGGTGCGGTGCTGGCGGTCTTCGGCCCCCGCGACATCCACGGGCAGGTCACCGCCCCCACGAAGGTCGTCAGCGTGAACGAGGCGTGCCCGGCGACGCCGTTCCAGGACGCCTACCGCGGGGTCCGGGTGGACTGTGCCCAGCCCGGAACGGACTATTCGGCCGGGCTGATCGTCCCCGTCCGCGGTGACGCGCCGGCCGATACCCCGGTGCCCTCCGACGCGGTCACCGCGTCGGGGTCCGGACTGGATCCGCACATCTCACCGCGCTACGCGCAGATCCAGAGCGCGCGGGTGGCGGCCGCCCGGGGTGTCACGGCCGAACAGGTCGCCGCTGTGGTGGCGGCACATACCGACGGTCGGGACCTGGGCTTCCTGGGAGAGCCCAGGGTCGACGTCCTCGGCCTGAATCTCGAGCTGGACCAGCGCTACCCGGTGCGGCGCTGAGGCTCGGCGCCCGCGAACACGACGTGCCGTGGCGATCGGTGCCGGTGGCGATCAGGAGTGCAGCGCGCTGCCGGCCACCCACTGATCCCACGGCACGATCCAGTCGCCGTTGTTCCACGACGGCAGCGGCGGGCCGCTGGTGTTGCGAACCTCGACCACATCACCCGGAACCGCGAAGTTGTAGAACCAGCGAGCGTTGTCCAGGTTCAGGTTCAGACAGCCGTGCGAGGTGTCGGTATTGCCCTGCGCCCACACCGTGGAGTCGAGCTGGTGCAGGTAGATCCCGTCGCCACTGATCTGGGTGGCCCAGCCGATCGCCTCCTTGTAACCCAGGCGCGAGTTCACCGGCAGGCCGTAGCTGGAGGAATCCATGATCACCGGATTGCCCTTGCCCATCACGGTGTAGATGCCCGCGGGGGTGTTGAAGTAGATCGTCTTGCCGCCGACCTGCTCGCTGCCGCCGCGTCCCATCGAGGTGGGCATGGTGCGGATCAGTTTGCCGTTCTCGAACACCTGCACTTCGTGGGTGTTGTCGTCGGCGATGGAGACGTGCGAGTCGCCGATGGTGAAGCTGGTCTTGGAGTCCTCCTGGCCGAACAGGCCGGGACCCAGCTGCGCGCCGAAGATGTTCGCCGCGACGGTGACCTTGGTGCCGGGCTGCCAGTACTGCTGCGGGCGCCAGTGCGCGTTCTTGTCGTCGAGCCAGTACCACGAACCCTGGACCTGCGGTTCGGTCGTGACCGAGAGCCGCTTCTCGGCCGCCGCGCGGTCACCGACCGCCTCGTCGAAGTGGGCGACGATGACCGTGCCCACACCGTAGGTTCCGCCCTCGGCCAGCGGCTGTCCGCCGGTGGTGGTCAGATACGCCTTGACCTGGTTGCTGGGAGTGAGCGTGGTGAACGACGACGTCATCGGACCGCTGGGTCCGGTGACGGTGATGCCCTTGGCGGTCATGGTGTAGTTGTGCCCGTAACCGAGCGGAACCTTCGGTTTCCACGCGGTCCGCTCCGGATTGAGCGTGCCGTCGACCTGTTTGCCTTCTTCGTTGGTCAA
Source organism: Nocardia sp. 852002-20019_SCH5090214 (assembly GCF_001665865.1). Taxonomy (NCBI): domain Bacteria; kingdom Bacillati; phylum Actinomycetota; class Actinomycetes; order Mycobacteriales; family Nocardiaceae; genus Nocardia; species Nocardia sp. 852002-20019_SCH5090214. Next base: position 55,927 of record NZ_LZMK01000345.1, read on the forward strand.
CGTCACATCCGTGAGGATGCCGTCGGTTGCGCTCACCTCGATGGTGCCGAGCGGATCGACGTCGGCACTCCCCGTGGCCGGGACCATCGCAATGGCCGGCGCGGCGGGCCCCGGGGTGCCCCGCGTCGGATTCGACGCGGGATCCGGGGATGACGAGCACGCGGCCATCAGCGTTGTCACCAGGGCGATAACCCCGAGCGCAACACTGAATCGGCAGCGGCGAGTGGACATGGTGTCTCCTGCGTTAGCCGTGCGCCTGGGCAAGCCCCCGCAGCGCACCAATCGCCTTACTGTCTCGGTACGTAGTTTACGGGGCTTTTTCAGGTGCTTGCACCTCGGTGGTGTTGCCCCGTGTTTACGCATCGTCGCGCCGGGTACTCCAGTTACTGTTGTGTGCCCAGTGGGCGCTCAGTGACCGATCGACCGGCGTGCCCGGCGTCGTGTGGTCCGCCACCGATGTCTGTTAGGGATGTGTGGTTATGAGAGAACGGTGCGAGACCACAGGCTGCGCGGCCGCTCGCACTGCTGAGGAACGGACGGGTCGGGGAACCACGCTCCGATGACGCGCAGCTGGACGAGGTGTGACGATGAGTGCAAATTTGATGATCGTAGAGGACGACGACCGGGTCCGCAGTGCGCTGCGGCTGGCCATGGAGGACGAGGGCTACGACGTCGCCGAGGCCGAGGAGGCCGAGGATGCGCTCGAACATCTGCGTGACAACGGCGCACCGGATGTGATGATCGTGGATCTGATGCTGGGGGAGATGGACGGATTCACCTGTATTCGTGAGATTCGTCGCGATCACGACGTGCCGATCATCGTGGTCAGCGCGCGTGACGACACTCACGACGTGGTGGCCGCCTTGGAGGCCGGCGCCGACGACTTCGTCACCAAGCCGTTCGAGATCAAGGAGATCACCGCGCGGATGCGGGCGCTGCGCCGCCGCGCCCAGCAAACCGTGGAGCCGCCGGCCCCGCAGGAGGTCGTGCTCGACGCCTATCCCGAAGCGCCGCTGGTGCTTTCGGCCGACGGCGGCACCGTGCACCGCGGCGACGAGGAGTTGCACCTCACCCTCACCGAATTCCGGCTGCTGTGCGAACTGGCCGAGACTCCCGGGCGGGTGCTGTCGCGCAGCGTCCTGCTCGAAAGGGTCTGGGACCGTGGGTTCTTCGGTGACGAGCGGATCGTGGACGTGCACGTCCGGCGGCTGCGGACCAAGATCGAGCGCGACCCGTCGGAGCCGGCGATCGTGGTAACCGTGCGCGGGCTCGGCTACCGCCTCGATGTGCAGCGCTAGATTTCCGCGCCTGCCCCGCCGCCAGATTCTGCGCGGTCGCGTGATCGTCGCTTTCACCGTCACGGGCCTGGTCTCGGCCTTGCTGGCGGTGTTGATCGCGAGGATCGACGGCGGCGGATGGGGCACCGCACTGGCCTGCGCGCTCGGCGGCACCGTGATCGGCGCGATCTTCGGAATCTGGCTGTCGCACCGTTTGCTGGAACCGTTACGCCAGGTCACCGGCACCGCGGCCAAGATCGCCTCCGGTGAGCTCGGCACCCGGTTGCCCGATACCGACGATCCCGATCTCGCCCCGACCGTGGACGCGTTCAACACCATGGTCGACTCGCTGCAGAACCGCATCGATCGCGAGCGCCGGCTGGTCGGTGACGTGAGCCACGAGCTCCGCACCCCGCTGACCACGCTCACCACCAGCGTCGGAGTGATGTCGCGCTACGAGGATCAACTGCCGGAACGGTCGCGGCGGGCGCTGGAGCTGGTCCGCGCCGAACTCGACCATCTGCGCAGACTGCTCGACGATCTGCTGGCGCTGGCCCGGGCCGAGGCGCGGATGCACGGCGCCGACGCCGAACCGCTGTCGGTGCGCGAACTGCTCACCCACACCCTCGCGGAAATGCATTATTCACCGGAACTGCTGACCGTCGCCGACGACGGAATCGTGACCGGGCGAAAGCTCGAACTCGAGCGTGCCCTGGTGAATTTGCTCGAGAATGCGCAGCGGCACGGTGGCGGAGTGATCGCGGTGGGCGTCGCGCGCGCCGGCGACGAAATGGTGATCACGGTCGACGACGCCGGTCCGGGAGTCGCCCCGCAGGATCGGCAACGCATCTTCGAAAGATTCGTGACCGTCCGCCGCGGGAAACGGTCGGGCACCGGCATCGGATTGGCTTTGGTGGCCGAAACGGTGGCCGCCCACGGCGGCCGCGTGAAATGTGACGACCGTCCCGGGGGCGGGGCGCGATTCATGGTGTGGTTGCCCACCGTGACGAAATTCACCGATCATACTTCTGTAACACAACCGTAAAGTAGTCGCACGATAGACCTCAACGTTCGCGGGCAATTCTGAAGAGGTGATGCAGACCCGAACGCGGAGTATGTCATTCAGTTCTCCGGCAACCGACGAGCGGAACGGCCGTCGGAACGTTTCGACCCAGACGCTGATTCGTCGGCCGCGGGTGGACGACGGAGCGCGGATGTGGCGAATCGCAGTGGATTCCCAAGTGCTCGACGCCAATTCGAGTTACGCGTATCTGCTCTGGAGTCGTGACTTCGCCTCGACCACCGTCGTGGCCGAAATCGACTCGGAGATAGCAGGATTCGTCACCGGATATCTGCGCCCGGAATCGCCGGACACACTGTTCATCTGGCAGGTAGCCGTCGATCACGCCTTCCGCGGCCGCGGAGTGGGCGTAGCAATGCTGGATCGGCTCGTCGAAGACGTTGCCGACCAAGGTGTTTCGAAGTTGGAGACAACCGTTTCGCCGGACAACGAAGCCTCGCTGGCAATGTTCGCGTCACTGGCCCGGCGCCGTGACGCGGAAATGACGCGGGAGACGTTGTTCGAGCCAGAAGATTTTCCGGACGGGCACGAATCGGAGGACCTGTACCGGATCGCGCCACTGCAGAGTGACGCAAAACGATAGGAAGGATCATCGATGACCACCGCTGAGATGACCGTTTTCGAATCGCTCGAATCGAATGTCCGTGGATATTGCCGTTCCTGGCCCACGCTGTTCGACACCGCCTCCGGCGCTTGGCTGCGCGACGGTAGCGGACGTGATTACCTCGATTTCTTCGCGGGCGCCGGAGCGCTCAACTACGGGCACAACAATCCCGTTCTCAAAGAAGCATTGATCGATTACATCGCCCGTGACGGAATTACGCACGGACTCGATATGTCGACCGTCGCGAAGCGTGAATTGCTGGAGACGATCAACAAGGTTCTGCTGGATCCGCGCGGCCTCGATTACAAGGTCCAGTTCCCCGGCCCCACCGGTGCGAACGCGGTGGAATCGGCGCTGAAACTGGCCCGCAAGGTGACCGGCCGCACGTCGATTCTGAATTTCACCAACGCATTCCACGGCATGACCCTCGGTGCGCTCTCGGTGACCGGTAACGCGACCAAGCGCGCGGGCGCCGGAGTACCGTTGAATCACGTGAATCCGATGCCCTACGACGGGTATCTGGACGGCACCGACGATCTGGCATGGATGGAGCGGGTCCTCGATGACAATTCCTCCGGTGTGGACAAGCCCGCGGCGGTGATCGTGGAAACCGTGCAGGGTGAGGGCGGCGTGAACGTCGCTCGGGCGCAGTGGCTTCGGCACCTGTCGGAGCTGTGCGCCGCGCGCGGAATTCTGCTCATCGTCGACGACGTGCAGATGGGCTGCGGCCGGACCGGCCCGTTCTTCTCCTTCGAGATCGCCGGCATCACCCCGGACATCGTCACGCTGTCGAAGTCGATCGGCGGCTACGGCCTGCCGCTGGCGCTGGTGCTGATGAAGCGCGAGCTGGACCAGTGGGCGCCCGGTGAGCACAACGGCACCTTCCGCGGCAACAACCCGGCGTTCGTGACCGCCCGCGTGGCGCTCGAGCACTACTGGACCGACGACCGTCTCGAGGCCTCCACCGCCGCCAAGGGCGAGAAGATCCGAAAGTCGTTCGAGGCGCTCTCGGAGAACTTCGAGGGTGTCTCGACCCGCGGACGCGGGCTGGTGCAGGGACTGGTGTTCGACGACGCCTCGGAGGCGGGCAAGGTTAGCAGCATCGCCTTCGAGGAGGGCCTGCTGGTGGAGACCTCCGGCGCCGAAGACCAGGTGGTCAAGCTGCTGCCGCCGCTGACCATTACCGACGACGAACTCGACCATGGCCTGGGCATCCTGGACCGGGCGGTCGACATGGCCCGAGGAGGCAACTGACCATGATCGTGCGTACCACTGCCGAGATCACCGGAACCGACCGCGACGTCGCGGCCGAGGACTGGCGCAGCAAGCGGATCATCCTCGGCGGCGACGGGGTGGGTTTCTCCTTCCACGAGACGACGATTCAGCCGAACACCGTGCACGAGTTCCACTACCAGAACCACGTCGAAGCGGTGTGGCTGGTGGAGGGCGAGGGCACGCTCACGGATCTGACCAACGACGTCACCTACGACCTGGCACCGGGAACGATGTACCTGCTCAACGGGCACGAGCGGCATCGGGTCGAGACCCGCACGCTGATGCGGATGCTGTGTGTGTTCAATCCGCCGGTCACGGGCAAGGAAGTTCACGACGAGAACGGTGTCTACCCGTTGGTGGCCGTAGGCGAGTAGTGATGTAGTGAGGAGGACGACGCCGCGATGACGTTGGCGGAGAGTCGAATCGACCGCTATCGGACCAGAACGGCCGTAGCGGTACCGCCGGTGGAGCGCACCGACCCCACGGTGTGGGGCACGGTGACCTCGCCGGAGCTGCAGAATTTCGATGCCGATGGGTACGCGATCCTCGACGAATTGCTGACCCCGATGGAGGTGGCCGATATCGCCGCCGACATCGATCGGCTGGCCGCCGATCCGGTGTTGCGTGCCGACGAGCGGGTGATCATCGAGAAGAAGTCGAACAGCGTCCGCTCGATCTTCGAGGTGCACAAGATCAGCGCCGTGGTAGCGGAGCTGGTGCGTGACGAGCGGATCGTCGGGATGGCTCGCCAGATTCTCGGTTCCGAGGTCTACATCCATCAGAGCCGGGTCAACTACATGCCCGGATTCGAGGGTGCCGGTTTCTACTGGCATTCGGATTTCGAGACCTGGCACGCCGAGGACGGGATGCCCTCACCGCGTGCGGTGAGCCTGTCGATCGCGCTGACCGACAACTACCCGTTCAACGGCAGCCTGATGCTGCTGCCGGGCTCGCACCGGCAGTTCATGCCGTGTCAGGGTGAGACTCCCGACGAGCACTACCGGGAATCGTTGCGCGAGCAGCAGATCGGGGTGCCCGCGCAGGAGGATCTGGCCCAACTGGCCGACAAGTACGGCATCGCGCAGTTCACCGGCGCACGAGGTTCGGCGCTGCTGTTCGATTCCAACATCATGCACGGCTCCTCGAACAACATCACCCCGTTCCCGCGGTCGAACGTCTTCCTGGTGTTCAACAGCGTGGAGAACACCCTCGAAGAACCGTATTCGGCCGGGCATCCGCGGCCGACCTACATCGCCTCGCGCGATTTCACCCCCGTGCGCTGAGCGGGGGTGACCCGATCACGTCGGGACCGATGATTGGCACGGGTTCGCTCCCGACGGTGGCGGGGCGAGCCCGGCATCCCCGGCGCGTTTTCGGCCGGAATCCGATTCGGATTCCGGCCGAAAACATGTCCGGGGCGCGGCGGTATGGGACCGCGCCCCGAAGATCGTGCGCGCCGCTCAGGCCCGCGTCAGCGCGGCGTAGCGGGCGATGTGCTGGTCCGCGGAACCCCATTCGGTGCGAATCGCGGTGAGCCGCTTGAAGAAATGCCCGATCGCGAGTTCCTCGGTCATGCCCATCGCGCCGTGCAGTTGCACCGCGTGCTGGCCGATGAAGCCGGCAGCGCGGGCGACGGTGGCCTTGGCCGCGGCCGCGGCCCGGGCGCGGACCTTCGGTTCGGCGTCGAGTTTCAGCGTCACCAGATAGGTGGCGGCCACAGCCTGTTCCAGCTCCAGATGCATATCGACCATGCGGTGTTGCAGCACCTGGAAACTGGCGATCGGCACGCCGAACTGGCGGCGCTGCTTGCTGTATTCGACGGTGTCGGCGAGTACCCGCCGCATGCCGCCCACGGCCTCTGCGCAGATGGCGGCGATCGCCTCGTCGATCGAGCGCTCGACCGACGCGTCGGCCGTTCCCTCGTCGCCCAGCAGCGCATCGGCGGGAACCCGGACGGCGTCGAGAACCAGATCGGCCGCGCGGCGTTCGTCGATCGTGCGATACGGATGCTGCGTCAGACCGGCCGCATCGGCCGGCACCAGGAACAGCGACAGCCCCGCCGCGTCGGAGGTGCGTGCCGTCACCAGCAGGTGGGTCGCCAGCGGCGCAGTGGTCACCACCGCCTTGGCGCCGTCGAGGACCCAGTCGTCGCCGTCGCGGCGAGCGGTCGTGGCGACGCGCGCGGGGTTGTAGCCGGAGTCGGCTTCCAGGGCGGCGAAGGCCGTGATCACGGAACCGTCGACGATGCCGCGCAACAGTTCCTCGGCCCGGGCGCCACCCGCGCGGCGCAGCAGTCCGCCGCCCAGGACGGCGGTGTCGACATAGGGTTCGACGACCAGGGCGCCGCCGAGCGCCTCGGCGATGATCATGGTCTCGATGGGGCCGCCGTCGAATCCGCCCACGCTCTCGGGCAGGGCGGCGCCCAGGATGCCGACCTCCTCGGCGAAGCCGCGCCAGATCTCGGGCTGGTGACCGGCGCCGACCCGTGCCGCGGCCCGGCTTTTCTCCAGATCGTAACGGGCGGCGAGAAATTCGGTGACCGTGTCACGGAGCAGTTGCTGTTCGGCAGTGAATTCGAAGTCCATCTCTCACAGTCCCAGGGTTGCCTTGGCGATGATGTTGCGCTGAATCTCGTTGCTGCCCGCGTAGATCGAGCCCGCGCGGTCGTTGAAGTACCGCAGCGGCGCGACGGCCTGCCACGGTTCGCCGCTGAGATATCCGTCGGCGGGAGCGACGAAGTCGGCGACCGGACCGCCCGGCATGGCAGCGTGCGGCTGATAGGCACGCCCGCGCGGACCGGCGGCCTCGAGGGCCAATTCGGTGAGCCGCTGGCTCAGTTCGGTGCCCAGGATCTTGATCGTGGAGGCGGCCGGGCCCGGATCCTTACCCCGCGAAATCGCCGACATCGTGCGGTATTCCAGGATCTCCAGCACGTCGGCGCGGATGCGCGCGTCGGCCAGTTTCGCCGCGAAGGCCGGTTCGTCGAGCAGACTGCCGCCGGCGAAGCCGAGCTGTCCGGCGGCGTGCTCGGCCAGCGATTCGGCCAGCACCTGCAGCGCGGGACCGTAGGCCGAACCGCCGCGCTCGAAGTTCAGCAGGTGTTTGGCGACCGTCCAGCCCTCGTCGATGCGGCCGATGACGTTGGTCTTCGACACCCGCACCTGATCGAAGAACACCTGGTTCTGGACCTGTTCGCCCGAGGTCATGACCAGCGGCCGGATCTCGATGCCGGGGGTGTCCATCGGGATCAGCACGAAGGTGATGCCCTGCTGTTTGCGTTCCAGTTTCGAGGTGCGGACCAGGGCGAAGATCCAGTTCGCCTCGGTGGCGTGCGTGGTCCAGATCTTGGAACCGGTGCACACCAGATCGTCACCGTCGGACACCGCGGCCATGGTCAGCGAGGCCAGATCGGAACCGGCCTCGGGCTCGGAATAGCCCTGGCAGAAGAACACTTCGCCGGTGAGGATGCGCGGCAGGAAGTAGTCCTTCTGTTCGGGGGTGCCGAAGGCGATGATCGCGTGCGCGACCATCCGGATGCCCATGGGCGAGAGTGCGGGCGCGCCCGCGAGGGTGGATTCACGATCGAAGATGTAGTGCTGCGTCATGCTCCAGTCACAGCCGCCGTGGGCGACCGGCCAGGCCGGCGCGGCCCAGCCACGGGCGTGCAGGATGTGCTGCCACTGCATGCTGGCCTCGTGATCCGGGTACACGCTGGTGGCGAGCTGACCGGCGCGACGTAGTTCCGGGGTCAAATTCTCGTCCAGGAAGCGCCGCACCTCGTCGCGAAACGCCAGATCGGTGGGCGACCAGTCCAGATTCACGAAGAACTCCTTGTGCGATAAACGGGCCTCTACCTTCTCATTTACTTCGGGTCAAGCGCAAATGGTCGTTAACTTATTGCGATTGCGGGCGGTGTGCCGGGGCGGTGGCGGGCTGGTGGGCGACGGCGTGTCGGAACGCGAAACCCGTGCCGGGACTTGCGATCTTGCGCATGGTGTGAGGAAAGATGTGGGTCCATGTACGCATCTCGAGTACTTCGTCTGTTCGTGCGCGCCGTTCCGGCCGTGCTCGTCACGCTGATCGCCGCGGCCACCTTCGCGGTCGCCGGTGGCGTCGCCTCCGCTCAGCCGCTGCCGGGCGTGCCCGCGCTGCCCGGCGCCGTCACCCGACTGGTGATCGCCCCCGGCCAGAACAGCACCGGCGGCAGCGGCACCGTGGCCGAGGGCAAGTTGGACAACTACTCCATCGCGTCCGCGCAGGGGCAGAAGCTGATCTTCGACGTCACCTCGAACAACGGCAACGCCCGGGTGACCGTCGGCCCGCTGGTCGGCCCGATGGCCGCCACCGAGGTTCCGCACGCCGAGATCGTCGCCGACGGCCTCGACTACCAGATCACCGTCACCTCCGCCGACGGCTCGCCCAGCGACTACACGCTGACCGTCACCGCCGCCTGATTCCGGCCCCGATTCGACGGATGCCGGGCGAACACGTTCGCCCGGCATCCGTCCGGCAACGAGGCCCGACCGGGTAGCCTGACCGACTGTGCACCTGAAGAGTCTGACGCTGAAGGGATTCAAATCCTTCGCGTCCGCGACGACGCTGCGGCTCGAGCCCGGCATCACCTGTGTGGTGGGGCCGAACGGGTCCGGTAAATCGAACGTCGTCGACGCGCTGACCTGGGTGATGGGGGAGCAGGGCGCCAAGGCGCTGCGGGGCGGCAAGATGCAGGACGTCATCTTCGCCGGGACCGCCGGACGGGCGCCGCTGGGCCGCGCCGAAGTCACGCTGACCATCGACAATTCCGACGGCGCACTGCCCATCGACTACTCCGAGGTCTCGATCACCCGCCGGATGTTCCGCGACGGCGCCGGTGAATACGAGATCAACGGCAACTCCTGCCGGCTGATGGATGTCCAGGAACTGCTCTCGGACTCCGGCATCGGCCGGGAAATGCACGTCATCGTCGGCCAGGGCCAGCTGTCGGCGATTCTGGAATCGCGCCCCGAGGACCGCCGCGCCTTCATCGAAGAGGCCGCGGGCGTGCTCAAGCACCGCAAGCGCAAAGAGAAGGCGGTGCGCAAACTCGATGCGATGCAGGCCAACCTGGCTCGTCTGACCGACCTCACCACCGAACTGCGCCGTCAGCTCAAACCGCTGGGCCGCCAGGCCGAGGTGGCCCGGCGCGCGGCCACCGTCCAGGCCGAATTGCGCGATGCCCGGCTACGACTGGCCGCCGACGATCTGGTGGCGCGCCGGCGTGAACTGGAAAGTCAGCAGAGCAAGGAAGCCTTCGCCCGCGAACAGCAGATCAACGTGCAGGCGGAACTGGATGCCGCCAATGCCGCGCTGGCGCAGCAGGAATTCCAGCTCTCGCGGCTCACTCCCGGCGCCGAGGCGGCCGCGCAGACCTGGTTCCAGCTCTCGGCGCTGGTGGAGCGGGTCAACGCGACCATCCGGATCGCCCGGGACCGGGCTCGCAACCTCACCATCGAACAGCCCACCGGGACCGGCCACGATCCGGAACAGCTCGAGGCCGAGGCGGATCGGGTGCAGGCCGAGGAGGCCGAACTGCTCGAGGCGGTCGAGGTGGCCACGGCGACCCTGGAGGCCGCTCGCGATCAGTTGCTCGATCGTGAGCAGGCCGCCAAGGCCGCCGAACAGGCCCACCTGGCCGCGGTGCGCGCCATCGCCGATCGGCGTGAGGGCCTGGCTCGTCTTGCCGGTCAGGTGGATACGCTGCGCCACCGCGCCCAATCGGCCGACGGCGATATCGCCCGGCTGTCGGAGTCGCTGGCCGCCGCCCGGCAGCGCGGGGATGCCGCCGAGGCCGAATTCGAGGCCGTGCAAACCGAATTGAGCGAACTCGACGCCGGTGAGGAAGGTCTCGACGCCGCCTACGAACACGCCGCCCAGGCGCTGGAACTGGCCGATGCGCGGGTTACCGAACTGCGCGAACGCGACCGCGAGGCCGGGAAGAAGGTCGCCTCGCTGACCGCCCGCATCGAGGCGCTGACCATGGGCCTGTCCCGCAAGGACGGCGGCGCCTGGCTGCTGGACAACCGCGCCGACGGTTTGCAGGGCCGGCTGTCGGCGATGGTGCGGGTGCACAGCGGATTCGAGGCCGCCGTGGCCGCCGCGCTCGGGCCGCTGGCCGACGCTATCGCCGCCGACGCGCACCCCACCGCGCAGGCGGCGGTGCGGGCGCTGAAGGAGGCCGACGGTGGCCGCGCGGCCGTTGTCTACGGCGGTGCGGCGCAACCCGGTGGCGAGATCGGTGATCTACCCGCGGGAGTGCGCCCGCTCGTCGAGGTGGTCGATTGTCCCGACCGGCTGCGGGGTGCGGTCGCGGCCCTCACCGCCGGCACCGTGGTCGTCGACGATCTGGCGCAGGCGGCCGAAGTCCTCTCCGCCCGGCCGGAATTGCGGGTGGTGACCCGCGACGGGGATCTGAGCGGTTCGGGCTGGGTGCTCGGCGGCTCGGACCGCGCGCCGAGCCAGATCGAGGTGCAGGCCGAGATCGACACCGCCGCGGCCGAACTGGTGTCGTGGCAGCGGCAGGCCGAGGAGGTCGAGGCCGCGCTGTCGGGTGCGCTGGCCGAGCAGAGCGATCGCAAACAGGCTGTCGACCAGGCGTTGCTGGCCTTGCACGAATCCGATCAGGCGTTGGTCGCGATCTACGACCGGCTGGGTCGCCTCGGCGCGACGGCGCGCAGCGCCCAGTCCGAATACGAGCGGCTGCTGACCCAGCGCGCCGAGGCCGAAACCGCGCGCGACCAGAATCTGACGGCCCTGGCCGAACTCGAGGGCCGGCTGCGTCATGCCGAATCCGAACAGTCCGATCTGGATTCCGATGCCGACGCGGGCACCGACACCGCCGGGCAGGAGCGCGAACAGGCCGCCGCGGCGCTGGCCGAGGCCCGTGCCATGGAGGTGGAGGCCCGGCTGTCGGTGCGCACCGCCGAGGAGCGCGCGGAATCGGTACGGGGCAAAGCGGATTCGCTGCGTCGTGCGGCCCGCGCCGAACGCGAGACCCGCGCCCGGGCCGAACGAGCCCAGGCCGCCCGCCGCCGTGCCGCCGAGGTGGCGGCGGTGGTCGCCGAATCGGCCGAGCGGATCGCCGCGGAGCTGGAAACCGTGGTGGGCGAGGCGGCCGCGCGGCGCGACGAGCTGGTTCGCCGGCGCACCGAATGCGCCGGGCAGGTGGATCAGATCAAGGAGCGGGTGCGGGCGCTGAGCACGCAACTGACGCAGCTGACCGATGCCGTGCATCGCGACGAGGTGGCGCGGGCCCAATCCGCGCTGCGCATCGAACAATTGGAGACCACCATCGCCGAGCAGTTCGGCATCGCGCTGGACGAACTCGTCGCCGAATACGGTCCGCATGTGCCGATGCCGCCGACCGCACTGGAGATGCAGGAGTACGAGCAGGCCCGCGAGCGCGGCGACCAGGTGAGCGCGCCGCAGGAAATGCCCTACGACCGCGCGACCCAGGAGCGCCGCGTCAAACGCGCCGAGAAGGATCTCGCCACCCTCGGCAAGGTGAATCCGCTGGCGCTGGAGGAGTACGCGGCGCTGGAGGAGCGCTACAACTTCTTGTCGACCCAGCTCGAGGACGTCAAGAAGGCCCGCCAGGACCTGCTCGATGTGGTGGCCGAGGTCGACGCCCGCATCCTGCAGGTGTTCACCGAGGCCTACGAGGACGTGGAACGCGAATTCGTGCAGGTGTTCGGCCGCCTCTTCCCCGGCGGCGAGGGACGGCTGCTGCTGACCGACCCCAGCGATATGCTCACCACCGGCATCGAGGTGGAGGCCCGGCCGCCGGGCAAGAAGGTCAAGCGGCTCTCGCTGCTGTCCGGTGGCGAGAAATCCCTTGCCGCCGTGGCGTTTCTGGTGTCGATCTTCCGGGCCCGGCCGTCGCCGTTCTACGTGATGGACGAGGTCGAGGCGGCGCTGGACGACACCAACCTGCGCCGCCTCATCGGCCTGTTCGAACAGCTGCGGGAGAAGTCGCAGCTGATCGTCATCACCCACCAGAAGCCGACCATGGAAATCGCCGACGCGCTGTACGGGGTGAGCATGCGTGGCGACGGCATCACCCAGGTCATCTCGCAGCGGATGCGCGGGGAGAATCTGGTCGGCGCGACGACCTAGTCGCCCGCCGCGAACCGGGATTTCAGGACCGCGGCGCCGGTGCCGGCCAGCCACGTTTCCAGGCTCTGCAGGCCGGGGTGGATCGAGCGGATCTGCTCGATATCGGCATGCCAGCCGTGGCCCTGATGGGCCAGGCGCCAGGTGTTGCCGATCTGTTCACCCAGTGCGTCGGCTTCCGCCTCGGTGATTTCGCGATACCGCACCGGATATCCGGTCGCGCGGGAGATCAGTTCCGCGGCGGCAGTGGGGGCCACGGCGTCGCCGGCGAGTTCGAGTGTCCGGCCGGAGAATCGTCCGGGGTCGGAGAAGGCCAGCGCGGCCACCGCGGCGATATCGTCGACCGCGATCATCTGGGCCGGCCGATCGGCTGGAAACAGGTGGACGTTGACCCCGTCCACGAAGCCGTCGAGCGGCATACCCTGCGCCAGGTAGTTCTCCATGAACCGGACCGGGCGCAGCACGGTGTAGCGCATGCCGCTGTCGGCCAGTGCCTGCTCGATCTGCCGCTTTCCGGAACTGCCCCAGGAGGTCTCGTTGTCGAAGGAGGCCACGCCGGTGAACACGATGTGGTCGGTTCCGGCGTGCCGGGCGGCATCGATCACGGCGGCGCCGCGGGTCGCCTCCAGGTCGACATCCCAGCCGTCGGGCCCGAAGGCCGCCGGTGGCACGAGGAAGACGCCGCGAGTTCCGGCCACCGCCGCGGTCAGGGTGGCCGGGGCGTCGAAGTCGCCGACGGCCACCTGCGCGCCCAGTGCGGCGAATTCGCGCGCTCCGGCGGCGGCCGGATCGCGGACCAGGATGCGGACCGGGACGTTGCGGGCGAGCAACGCGCGGGCTGTCGCGCCGCCCTGTTTGCCGGTCGCGCCGGTGACGAGAACGAGGTTGTCGTGGACGGTCATGTCGGAGGAACCTTTCGATAGAATCGGGTCGGTCGACCCGTATTCGCACGATAGGAACAGCGTTGTCGTCTCCGCCATCCGCAGATGTGGGGTTTCGTTACGACCTGCGCGCCCCGGCGCCAGGAGTGCCGGGGACCCGAATCGACGCTCGCCGCAACCGCGCTCGCGTCCTCGCCGCCGCGCAACGAGCCTTCGCCGAATCCGGAACGTCGGTGTCGCTGGCCGAGATCGCCCGCCGCGCGGGGGTGGGGGCCGGGACCGTGCATCGCCATTTCCCGACCAAGACCGACCTGCTCGAGGCGGTGCTACAGCAACGGATCGATCGGCTCACCGCCCGGGCGCTGGCACTGCGCGACGATCCGGATCCCGCGGCGGCCTTCCTGGGATTCTGCGCCGAGGTCGTCACCCGCACTCCGGGCAACAAGGCGATGTGCGATCTGCTCGACGCCGACGACGGCTGGCCGCGGACGCTGCTGCGGGATGCGGGGGAGCGATTTCACCTGGCTCTCGGGCAGCTGCTGGAGGCGGCGCGGCGCTCCGGTGGAGTGCGCGCCGACCTGACTCTCGCCGACGTGCTGGCCATCTTCACCGGATGTGTTGCCATGCAACGCGTTTCGAACACGCGGGACGAACTGTCCCGCCCCGCCGCCATGCTGCTGGCGGCGATGCGCACCGAACCGGCCGTAACGAAACCGGAAAACTCTTCACCCGGGCGTAACGAAACCGTGGCGGATACCGCGAATCGTGACGGTCGGAGTTGTCCGATCTGCGGGGCGGAATTGGCGCACGCGGAGACCGGACGGCCCGCCCGGTACTGCTCGTCCGCGTGCCGGCAGAAGGCTCACCGGCTGCGCCGGGCGGCGCGTGTGACGGGAAGAAATTCTCCAGCCGCCGAGTGATCCCCGGACTTGTGGATTCGTCCATTCCCCGCAGGAGAACCGGCCCTTACGCCTGGCTGCCCGGAATGTCGTGTGCCGTGCGCGGGGTGGACGACAGCCCGTCGAACACTATGGCGAGCACTCGGTCCACCGCTGCCGGATAGGACTCGCCGGGCTGGGCGTAGACCTGCAGGGTCATGATGAGACCGACTTCGGTGGAACCGATGTCGGTGCGCAGGTCGCCGTCCTGCTGAGCTCGGCGGATCAGCGCGTCGATCCGATCCAGAACGGAGGCGCGCACCGCGCCCACCCGCGAATCGGTGCGGACCATCGCGTGGACGGCCGGTTCGATGGCCGCGGCCAGTGCGCCCAGGCGCAGTAGCGCGCACTCACGCAGGAATCGGCACAACCCGGCCCATGCGGTCGCCTCCTGCGCACCTGCCGATTCGGCCATGCGGGCGAGGCGGTCCAGGTGTGCTTGCGCGGTGGCGACCACCAGGGCGTCGCGGTCGGGAAACCGGCGATACAGCGTGCCGACTCCGACCCCGGCGCGATCGGCGATCAGCTTCATCGGCACATCGGTGCCGCGTTCGGCGAAGACGTCCAAGGCGGCGAGCAGGATGTGATCGCGATTGCTGCGAGCGTCGGCGCGCAGGGAATCCGGGTGGGTCGGTTCCAGGACCATCGGCGGCTCCAGTCGTGCTCAACAAGTGGACGAATTGT
>NZ_LZMK01000346.1:0-1900 GCF_001665865.1 Nocardia sp. 852002-20019_SCH5090214
GCGCTGGCGGATCAAGGCGGCGCGCGAGAGGGGCGTCGACAACAGCACTGCGGTGCGGCCCTCGTCGAGGTCGCTCACCCAGGCGGCGACCTGTGTGACCACGAATGCGGCGGCGATCGGTGCGGTGAATTCCGCGACGTATCCGAGGTACTGGTCGGCGGGGCTGAATCCCGGATCCACTTGCAGCATGCGGCGGGTCACGTCGAATTTGTCCCACATCTCGGTCACTTCGGGCTCGAGCCAGGCCATCAAACCGACACCGGCCGCGGCGGCCACCGCCCACAGTGCCAATCCCGCGCGTTCGCGTACCAGAATCGCCGACCAGAGGCGGTCCAGCAGTCGTCGCTGCACCCGCGCAGGTCGCCGAGTCGGACCTGCTCGCCATTCCGTCAAGGCGGACCCGATGTCGCGCCGGGTGAACACCCACGCCGCAACTCCGGTCACCGAAGCCGCCCCGGCCACGATCGCCACCAGTGACGCCGGGTCGAATCCGATGCCGGGGACCAGAGCGCGGAAGTCTGTGAAGTAGTAGAAGGGTGAGACGAACCGCAGCAGCGCCGGCGATCCGAACCGTTCCCACACGTTCGTGTACAAATACAGCGCCACCACGATCAGTGCCGCCACCGCGCTCGCGGTTCGAGGGGTGGGAGCGAGCTGACCTGTCAGTGCGCCGATCGCGTATCCGGCGAAAGCGCATGCGGCGCAGCCGAGTCCGGTCGAGAGCGAACCGGGGACGTTCGAGTCGCCGCCGACGGCCATCGCCGCGGCCAGTCCCAGCCCGAGTCCCAGCCCGATCACCGCCAGCACCGCCGCGAACCCGAGCGCGCGATCGCGGACCAGCCGCAACCGGGACTGTCCGGTGGACAGCAGCACCTCGACCGCGTGTCCGGCCTCCGCTCCGCGGACTGCACCAGCGCCCTGTAAGGCGCTGTAGAGGGTGAGGAACAGGACGAGCAAGGTGACATTGTGGTAGGTCAGGTAACCGCCCAGGGTGTCGAGGCGGTCCGCGGGCCACCGCAGCAGCCGCATCGCCTGTACCCCGGGTTGCATGCTGTCGGCCATGCCCCGCGCCCCGCCCGCGAAACGGGCTGTCTCACTGCGGAATCCGCTCGCGATGGCCGTCATCGCCAGCGCGCTGCCCAGGATCCATGCCACGATCCCGCGCCGGTGCGCGCGCACGGTGTCAGCGACCAGCCACAGGCTCGGCGGTGTCGAACTCACGGAGGAACACCTCCTCGAGTGACTGCTCGTGGCTGTCGAGCTCGATGACGCCCGTAGCGGACAGCATCTGCAACAGCGGCCCGATCGATCCCTGCACCGAGCAGGTCAACCGGTGATCCACGAGCCGCGGTTGGGCGACCCCGGGTACGGCGGCCACCGCGTCGACGTCCAGTTCTCCGGTGATCACGGCCTCTACGCGGTGGATTCGCTTGGCGCGCAACTCGTTCAACGAACCTATTCGCCGTACCCGCCCGTCGCGGACGAGTGCGATGCGGTCACACACCGATTCGACTTCGGACAACACGTGCGAGGACAGCAGCACGGTGGCGCCGGCGGCGGTTGCGCTACGGAGCATGTCGTGGAACACGCGCTGCATCAACGGATCCAGTCCGAGGGTGGGTTCGTCGAGGATGAGCAGGTCCGGTCTGTGCATGAATGCCTGGACCAGCCCGAGTTTCTGCTTGTTGCCGTGCGAGAGGTCCTGGTAGCGGCGGCCGAGGTCCAAATGCAGATTGCCGGCCAGTGTGTGCAGGTATGTCTCGTCCACTCCGCCCCGTAGGCCCGCCAGCATTCCCAGCACGTACCCTGCGGTGACCCTCGGCCATTGCACCAGCTCACCCGGCAGATAGCCGACCCGGCGCTTGATGGCGACGACTGTCGGTATGTGAGTCGAGCCCGA
>NZ_LZMK01000347.1:0-640 GCF_001665865.1 Nocardia sp. 852002-20019_SCH5090214
AGCGCGGCCGCGGTGACACCCGCCAGGCTGCCGCCGATGATCGTGCCTAACGCGGCGGTGGCCTCACCGGTCCACGCCAGATCGTGGGTGGCCAGCAGATGCCAGCCCAGCCCGACCGGGTTGCGCAGCGGCACATCCTGTTTCGGGCCGCCGTACATCGGAGCCGCCCACACCGCCGCACCGCCCAACTCGATCAGCGACGGCACACCCACCGCGACCGTGGCGATACCAGCGAGTTCGTGGTACTCGCCCCCCGACATCGTCGGGTTTTTCACGCTGCGATCCATCAGGCCACCGCCTCAGTAGCGGCGGCCTCGGCGTAGACGCGCTGCGCGGTGGCGTAGTTGCACCCCAGCTGGCGGCCGATCTCCGACCACGACAGCCCTCCACCGTCCCGCAGCTCGACCACACGCTCGGCCAGTTCGGCCGGGGTGCCGTCGAACTTGCGGCGCGAGAAGTCGTGCAGCGGAGCCGGTTTCCCGGTCGCGGCGACCACACGCAACTGGTCGATGGCCTCTTCGCGCTTGCTGGCATCGGCACCGGCGCTGGGCATCCGCACCGAGGCGAACACCCCATCGGTGACCGGCTCAGGGCTCGCGAGAGCGAAACCAGCGCAGCGCGCCAGCATCGGGCAGGCCCT
>NZ_LZMK01000348.1:0-747 GCF_001665865.1 Nocardia sp. 852002-20019_SCH5090214
AGCTCGATCACCTGCGTCAGGAACTCGGCGGCGGTGCCTTCGAACTTGCGGGGCGAGAAGTCGTGCAGCGGAGCCGGTTTCCCGGTCGCGGCGACCACACGCAACTGGTCGATGGCCTCTTCGCGCTTGCTGGCATCGGCACCGGCGCTGGGCATCCGCACCGAGGCGAACACCCCATCGGTGACCGGCTCAGGGCTCGCGAGAGCGAAACCAGCGCAGCGCGCCAGCATCGGGCAGTCCGCGCAAATCCGCTGCGCCTCATGCACATCGGCAGCAGCGGAGCTGAAAAACAGGTCCGGATCCTCGGTGCAGAGCACGGGCGGCCAGGCCACCGGGTGATCGACCTCGGGTGAATCGGAAATGGTGCGGGTCATCGCGTAACTCCTTCAACGGAAGTGGTGGGGGAAGAGGTGGCGGCGCAGAACGGATCGCAGCTGCGCGGGTAGTAGGTGTGGTGCGGATTCGGGTGGGTCACCGTGACCAGCACGGCGAGAAGGACTCCGAACGCGAGCACCAGAAGCGGGACGACGAGGATCGGGCCGACCCCGATGCCGCCCGCCACGATCGGGATGTGGACATCGACGAAGCGTTCGCGAGCCATCACGCCGCCCCGACCGGCAGCGCCGCGTAGCCGCGGGCCTCGTCAGCGGTCAGGCCCAGCTCCCCGGCCCACCGCTCGACATCGAGCCGATCCGGCGCGATCGCGATCCGCATCGCGGCCGTTGCCTGCTCACGGGTCAGCTGACG
>NZ_LZMK01000349.1:0-818 GCF_001665865.1 Nocardia sp. 852002-20019_SCH5090214
GTTGTCCATCGTCGACATCACGGTGGTGTAGGCGATCTCGCGATCGCGGGCGAGGTCTTCGAACACCTCGCGGACGGTGATGGTGTTCTGCGCCGACCACACCCGGTCCATGATGACCGTTTCCAGCTCACCGAAACGATGTGCCATCGGTTGTCTCCTCGTCGTCGTGGGCATCCGGTGCGCGTGATCGCCGCGGCTAGCGCCCTGGGTACCGAACCCCTCGTCTGCTGCTCGCATACTATCCACGTACGTAGAACGCAGGTGGTCCGGGGCTTGCGGGTCCGCGTCGTCCGCAAGCTGCCCGGCAGGCCCGGTCATTCCGGTCGCCCCGCGTTCGCCGGGGCGCCGACGCCTTTGAGTTTGGCGATCTCGGACCGCAGCGCGGCGATTTCGTGGGCGTCGCCTGCCGACCCGGAGTCGGGCGCGTGTTTGCCGCCGCCGCGCATCATGAGCAGCATCATCAAACCCATCCCGACCGGGCAGCTTGCGGACGACGCGGACCCGCAAGCCCCGGACCACCTGCGTTCTACGTACGTGGATAGTATGCGAGCAGCAGACGAGGGGTTCGGTACCCAGGGCGCTAGCCGCGGCGATCACGCGCACCGGATGCCCACGACGACGAGGAGACAACCGATGGCACATCGTTTCGGTGAGCTGGAAACGGTCATCATGGACCGGGTGTGGGGCCGCACGGATTCGGTCACGGTCCGGGAGATATACGACGAAATGTCGGGGGAGCGTGAGATCGCCTACACCACGGTGTTGTCGACGATGGACAACCTCCACCGCAAAGGCTGGCTCGAACGCGACGCGCTCGT
>NZ_LZMK01000350.1:0-507 GCF_001665865.1 Nocardia sp. 852002-20019_SCH5090214
TCACACAAAAATTTCACACCTCATGCTCCCAGGTAACGAACCGATAACGACAATATCGGGAGCGGCGTAGCCTGGATTCATGATGTCGCTGGCGAAGATTGCGTCCGGCGACGGCTATGAGTATTACCTGCGGAATATCGCCACGAATGACGCCAATGACCGTGGCGCGCAACAGCTTGCCGCCTATTACAGCGAGCGCGGGGAGTCCCCTGGTCGCTGGGTGGGGTCGGGGCTGGGTGCCCTGGATATCGTCGAGGGCGACATCGTCACCGAATCCCAGATGCGGGCCTTGTTCGGGCGCGGGATGCATCCGAACGCGGACGCGATCGTCGCGCAGCTGGCAGCCGAGCAGATGGCCGATGGTGTCTCGCCGCGGGTGGCCCGCCTCTACGGCGCGAAGATGGCCCAGCTCGGCCGCCCCCACAACCGGTATGTGGTCGACGAGGCCGGCTACCGATTCGAATGCGCCCGCGCCTACGCCGAATACAACCGTGCCCAAGGCCTCAT
>NZ_LZMK01000351.1:0-643 GCF_001665865.1 Nocardia sp. 852002-20019_SCH5090214
TGCGGTCGTAGAGGGTGGCGCTGCCGATGGACACGCCCGCCGAGGCGATGGTGTTGTCGGCGCGTAGTCCGAGTTCGCAGCCGATCGGCAGACGCGAAAGAGCCACGGTCACATCGGCGTTGATGTAGCCGGCGCCTTCGGTGCCCCAGTGACACACGTGGTTCGTGGAGTCACCCAGGATCGCTGCGCGCTGGAACCCAGTGATCGGTTCCCCGGCGACCAGTGGTGGCAGGTTCTGCCAGAAGATTTTGCGGTCGGCGTTTTGATTCGCCGCGAAATCCTCGGACCAGTCGCGATCGCCGCTCTTGAACAGCGGCGGCGTCCCGCCGGGCACAGCACTCTCCTGCGGCGGAACCGGCAGCGGTTCGTCTCGGCTCCAGAGCTGGCCAGGCGGTTCGGTCCCGGTGGTGAGGAAAACGGCTGTCGCCCTCACACGTTGCTGACCGTCTTGCGACAGTGCCGCGTCGGCAACAGTGATTCGAGATCCTCGACGGACCACCGTGCTGCGCAGATCGAACGCGGCGTTGTCGACCGGTTGATACAGGTCGACTGTGAGTCGAGCGGGGATGAAGCCCTCCGGGCAGTGGGTCTCGAGTTCCCGGGCGAGCATGCCGGCCACGGCTGTTCCGCTCAGTTTGGTCGG
>NZ_LZMK01000352.1:0-500 GCF_001665865.1 Nocardia sp. 852002-20019_SCH5090214
GCCGAGCAGATGGCCGAGGGTGTCTCGCCGCGGGTGGCCCGCCTCTACGGCGCGAAGATGGCCCAGCTCGGCCGCCCGCATAACCGATATGTGGTCGCCGAGGCTGGCTACCGGTTCGAGTGCGCCCGCGCCTATGCCGAATACAACCGTGCCCAAGGCCTCATCGAGTACGCCAAGATCCCTCCGGAGGTTCGTGAGCAGATCCGCACCGACGTCGCTCTGACCATGTTCGCCGAGGAATTCGGGCGCCCCCCGGCCGACGATCGGGAGCTATCGGGCTGGATCGCCCGCGCCTCCCGCCCGAACACGAAATCCGTGGCCGGGTTCGACCTCACGTTCTCCCCGGTGAAGTCGGTGTCGGCGCTGTGGGCCTTGGCACCCCGCGAGATCGCCGACAAGATCGAGGCCGCCCACTACGCTGCGATCGCCGACGCCTGCGAATACCTCGAGCAGCACGCGGTCTACACCCGCGTCGGCCGCCACAGCGTCCGCCAGGTCGA
>NZ_LZMK01000353.1:0-606 GCF_001665865.1 Nocardia sp. 852002-20019_SCH5090214
ACCGCTGGAAACCGCTTCCGAGGCAGCCGATCACGAACCGGAGATCTACCCGTGGAAGGCCGCTCCATCGCATCTGAAGACCCGCCGCCAGCTCCGGGCGGCGGGCCTGGCCCCCGGAGGCCATGCCCCGGTCGCGCAGACCGAAACCCGCCGCCGTGGCCGGCGACTGCTGGCCTACCTCTACGACGCACGACTGGCGGTACCGAAACGCACCGCCAGCCCGGCGCAGCTGCTCGCGGTCGCCAAAGCCATCCGCGAGCACCAGGCCCGCGCCGCCGAGCGCCACGGCTACGACCGTGACGAGCTCACCACCACCGAAGACCCAGGTCCGGGCTGGAGGCCCGCGCCGCCCGCGCGCGAATCCAGCGTGATTACGACAAGGCCCGCGCCCACGGCACCGGCGCGGTGGAAATGCTCGATGTGGCAATCGATCACCAGCTCGGATACGCCGCCGAGAATCTGCAGCAGATCGCGTGGGGCAACCGGTGGTCGCTGACGGGATCGCTGGCCGAGGCGCTGACCTGGCACGAGAACTCCGAGATCGCGGCCGAGAAACTCGACGAGCTGCGGAACGCTTTCGCCGACCAGTGGGGTGTGGTCATCGAC
>NZ_LZMK01000354.1:0-2034 GCF_001665865.1 Nocardia sp. 852002-20019_SCH5090214
AGGCGGCCATCGACATCAAGGCCGCGCAGCTGAGCCAGGACATCGACAAGGAAGGCGCGACCGTCATCCTGCGCGTCAACGAATCCGTCCCGGCCGATGTGCAGTCCGCGATCGCCGAGGCCGTCGGCGCCGCGAAGGTGGCCCAGGTCGACCTGAGCTGAGCGCGGGGTGGTATTCGGTCAAATATCCTCCGCGCCCGAAAACCCCTGTGCGAGTAGCGAAATCGATACAGCGGGAACGCAGGTATTCCCAGCGCGGACAATCGAATACTCTGTGCAGTACGCACGCAGCGCCCAGCTGATTCGGTCCCCGTCACGAGGGGCCCCGCTCATCACACTGAACATCCCAGTCGATTTCCAGGGAAAGGTGACCACGTGAGCAGTGCAGTTTGCCTGCTGCTCTACGGATTCGTCGTCGCGGTCCTCGCGCCTTCGGTACTGCGTCGCTACACGCGCGACGGCATCGCACCGCGGCTGGGTTTGACCGCCTGGCTGTGCGCGATCGTCTCGGTCGCAGTCTCGTGGGCTGCCGCGATTGTGGTGGTCGTCGTCGATATCGCGCACGACATGTCTCACCCCGGCGAGACCAGCATTCTGGACAGCTGCCTGCTCCAGCTGCACGACGCGGCGACCGGGCAATACGGGGCAGTTATCCAGGTAGCCCTGCTGTCGCTGGCCGCTATGGCCGCCGTCGCGGGCGGATTTCTGCTCGCCCGGTTGACAGCCGGCCTGCTGCGAGCGCGATCGGTGACACATGATCACGCCCGCATGGCGCGGGTCATCGGTCGGCACAATTCCCGGTTGGACGTTTTCGTCATCGATCTCGATGAACCGATGGCCTATTGCGTCGCCGGCAAACCCGACACCGTGGTGGTCACCCAGGGCGTGGTCGAAGCCTTGGACGATGCCCATCTGCAAGCCGTACTGGCGCACGAACGCGCACATCTCGCCGGTCGCCACCACGTGCTCCTGGCCCTGACTCGCGGACTGGCCGGCCTGTTTCCACGAGTCCAGCTTTTCCGGGCCGGGGCCGTCGAAGTGGCCCAGCTCGCGGAGATGTGTGCCGACGACGTGGCCGCCAGATCCCACGGAAACCGGACCGTCACCTCGGCTCTTCTCGTGCTGTCCGGTGCCGGAGAGCGAGCAGGTGCGCTCGGCGCCGCCGGGACCAGTGTCGCCGCCCGGGTGGAACGCCTCACCATCAACGTCCGCCCGCAACGACGGTGGGCAACGCGGCTGAAACTCAGCGCCGCCACCGCATTCGCCACGGTGGGCCCTTTGGTGGCGATGGTCATGTCGGCGGTGGGCCTGGCAGTGTGCACCGCAGACGACGATCAAGCCACGGCACTGGGTTCGCACATCATCGCGGTCGCGTTGCACCAACTCGGCTGCGACGACCACCATCCCCACGCGCAACCGCACACCTATTCGGCAATCGCGCGCACTGTTTCTCGACCCTCACATTGATCGCCCGGTCACCCACAACCTGCGCGCGGCGTCGCTTGGGCCCGACAAAGGAGCGGTCGGGGTCGACAAGCCTATGAGGGAACGACTTGTCGACCCCGATCGCAGACGCCGCTGCTGAATTCGGCGCCCTCGCGGTGCGGTAACGCACCGCAAGCCTTCCCACGAATACTATCTACGTACGTAAATAGTATCCACTCCGCGGTTGGATTGTGACTTAGGTAACATCCACGGGGCTGGAGGTAGGCGATCAGCACCCCATACGTCGGCGTAGCGCGGCCAGGAGTCCTTCAGACTCCTCGGCGCTCATGCCGTTGATGAAATGCGTCAGGACAACCTCGAATCGGCCACCCACCCCCAGCGCCTCTCGCATCAGACGCGCGCAGTACTCCTCCCGCGTCACCGTCGGCCAGTAATGAAAGGCCTTGCCCTCGCGCGCCCGGTCCAGCCACCCCTTGCGGCGTAAGTTGTCCATAGTCGACAACACCGTGGTGTAGGCGATCTCACGCTCCCCCGACATTTCGTCGTATATCTCCCGGACCGTGACCGAATCCGTGCGGCCCCACACCCG
>NZ_LZMK01000355.1:0-1020 GCF_001665865.1 Nocardia sp. 852002-20019_SCH5090214
CGAGCCATTTCGCGTGCTCGCCGGTCCACGCCAGCGCGCCACCGGCGTTGGTGGTCGCGGTCAGACCGGCGGACTCGGCGGTCAGGACGTCTTTTTCGCCCTCGCAGATGTAGATCGGCTCACCAGCCGCGACGGCGGCGAGCACGCGAAATGGCTCGATGGCGCCGCCGAGGTCGTCATCGTCGCCGACCACGACGCACCCGGCTACCGCCGCGCCGAGAAGGTGATGGCCTCCCTGACTGGGCGGGTGGGGTCGGTGCGGGTCATGCGTGCGGCCACAGGCAAGGACCTCACCGACCACATCGAGGCCGGTCACCACGTCGGCGAACTCGCCCCAGTCCCGTATCTGGACCCTCACACCGCCACGAGCGCCGCCCGGTCGGAGGCCGGGGCCGTCCCTTTCGTCGGTGAGGCATCGACCGATCTCTCGGCCGATGCCTCACCCCTCTCACCTGATCACAACGACTCTGTCGGAGGTTCTTTCATGTCCGGAAATTCCACGGTCAACCTGTCCGGCCTGCACGGCCAGGAGGCCGGCCACCACCACGACGACACCATTGATCACATCGGCTCCAAATTCGCGATGTTGATCCGCGGCTTGATGCAGGACGTGTTGACCCGCGCCAATGAGAGTGCCCGGCGTCGCCGTGAGGCGTTGAAGGAGCAGGAGCAGCGCGACGCGAAGAAGGCTCGTGAGCAGGCCGCGGCGCTCGCCGCGCAACGCAAGGCCGCCGAGACCGCGCTGGAGAAGATACGCAAGACGGGCTGGGATCGCCTGTCGCGCAGTGAGGTCGCGGTCGCGCTGCACGAGGCTGTGACCTGGTCCGAGGAGTCCGACACCGCGCGGCGCGCGGCGGTCGAGCTGGCCAGCCACATCAAGCAGCGGTGGGGTGTGGAGGTCGACCTGTCCAGCGGGAAGGTCACCGTCGACGAGGACATGACCCCGAAGCTGGCGGCGAAGATGGCCGCCGCCGAACAGGAACGCGCCGCCAAGTCTCGTCTGGCCACCGCCCAAGACCG
>NZ_LZMK01000356.1:0-2823 GCF_001665865.1 Nocardia sp. 852002-20019_SCH5090214
GCTGCGGTGCCAGTCCGGGCCCACCAGCGAGATAGCGGATCGGATCCGCCGCGGACACGCCGGTTTCGCGATCCCTTACAGTCTTGAGGAGCACGCGCGCCGCGATCTCGACCGTCTCGACGAGCTCGGAGCGCGGCTGATCACTCGCGATGACGCCGATGGCCGTGGCAGCTGGCGCGGCTGGACCGCGCCACACAATCCGGCCCGTTCTCGCTCTACCTGCGCGGCTCCGCCCGCCTCGACACCCTCACGGGGCGGGCGATCACCGTCACCGGTTCCCGCGCGGCGACCGGATACGGCCGCACCGTCACCGGCCGGTTCGCCGCCGAACTCACCACCCTGGGCTGGAATGTCGTGGCGGGCAGCGCATACGGCGTCGCCGCAGCCGCACACAAAGCCGCACTAGCCGAGCACGGCAGTCCGGTCGCGGTTCTCGCGGCCGGGATCGACGTCGCTCACCCGCCCGGACATTCCGGACTACTCGCCACCATCGCCACCAGCGGACTGTTGGTATCCGAATACCCGCCCGGTACGTCGGTGACCCGGGCCCGTCGCCGTGCCCAGACTCGCCTGCTGGCCGCGCTGTCGCGGGCCGTGCTGATTATCGAGTCCACACCAGGCGGTGAACCCGCCGCGATCGCGGCGCACGCTGTGCGCCATCGGGTTCCGGTGTTCGCGGTTCCAGGGCCGGTGACCAGTGCGACCACCGCGCTGCCGCACGAGTTGATCGCTACCGGCCGCGCGCGCCTGATCATCAGCGGCCGCGACATCCACCACTTCCTGAGGTGACTGCGAACACGCCGACCTGGCTGCCCGCGCCCCAGTCAGCTGTGTCGGCCGTCTCCGATTCGTTGTCCAGTGAAGGGATTGTTCATGACTCAGCCGTCGACACTACGCATGTCTGCCCCGGGTGAATTCATCGCCGCCGTGCCGGCCCTGCTCGGCTTTTACCCGGTCGATTCATTGGTTGTGGCACTTCTCGAACGCCGCCCTCCCGCCGACGAGGTCTGCATCAAAGTCGTCGCACGCCACGACCTCCGCATCAGCGACAAGCAGCTCGCCGGCGTCGTAACGCAACTGGCCGACGTCGCCGCGAACGAAAACGCCTCGGCAGTATTGGTTCTCATCGTCGACAGCACCGCGCAACCGGCGTCCGCGCCGCCGAGCAGGCACACCCACACCGTCGAAATCCTCGACCGTGCCCTCACCTCACGTGGTGTTGTTCTGGCGTCGGCGTGGGCGACCCGCGTGATCGACGCAGGCGCGCGGTGGTGGAGCCTGCTCGATGCCACGGAGTCCGGCGTCGTGCCCGACCCCGACGCGTCGGCGCTCGCCGCCACGTTCGTCGTCGCGGGACATCCGATCCGTCGTTCACGCGAGGAACTGACCCGCCTGATCGAGCCCGACCCGGCGCTGGCCGACCAGGTCCGCGCACTGCTCCCTGAGGTCGCCAGCCTCCGCACGCAGCGCGCGTCCGGCGAGATCACCGACACCGTCGCCATGGTGATCGAACACATTGACACGCTGGCGGCAGGTTCGGCGCTGACTCCGGCGGATATGGCCGCACTCACGGTGGCGCTACGCACAGCCGCCGTGCGCCATTGCATGCTCGGGCTGGCTGGCACTGCCCGTGTCGACGCGGCTGAACGGTTGTGGGCGCTGCTCACCCGCAGCCTGCCCGATCCCGAACGCGCCCATGCCGCGGCTCTGCTGGCGTTCTCGGCCTATCACCGAGGCGATGGAGTGCTGGCCTCGATCGCGCTGGACGCAGCCCTGGACGCCGACCCACAGCACCGGTTCGCCCGGTCCCTCGACACCACACTGCGAGACGGCACACCCCCACCCCGACTCGGTGCTGTCGTCACCTACGCACACGACATCGCCGACGCACTCGGCGTCGACCTGCACCGCTGACCAGCGTCGCCTCTCTTCTCGTCTCCTCGTTTTCGTTCCCGATCAGAAAGGTGATTGTTCATGCCGTCCGCGAACTCTGTCCCGACCCTGTCCCGCGCGGAATTCGATCGACTCGAACACCGCGGCGCCGCGGGCACCACCGCCACGCTCGCCGAGATGGATTCCGCTGTCGCCGACCGTTGGGGCGGCGAGCACACCGGGTGGCGCGGTCGCCACTGGGCCTATCTCGACGACGAGCACGGCGTGCTGCGCCTGCACCCGATCAACGTCACCCGCAGCTCGAGCCAGGCAGCCGCCTGACCCACCTCTGTTCCGGTTCACCGTCCAGATCGGCGCGGTCCCACCGCTATTCATATCGGTGGGGCCGCGCCGTTCGTCATCTCATAGGAGGTCTCCTTTGAGCCCCACCACTCTCACCGTCGTGCCCGACATCGAACCCGCCGCCGCCTCGCCCACCCCCCTCGGTGATGCCACCGGTGCGGAATCCGCCACCAGTGCCGAGGCCGCCGAGAATGAGCGCGACCCGCACCCCGCCGGCGGGGCCGAGCTGGAGGTTCCGCCGAATGCGATCGCGGCGTATATGGATCCGCGGGAGTTGGTGATCGCGGAGAATGTGCGCACCGGCTTCGATGTCGCCGAGCATCCGAAGCAGGCCGCCTCGATCCGGGAGTTCGGTGTCGGCGCTCCGGTGCTGGCCGAACGCGAACCCGATGGGTCGGTGCATGTGCTCGATGGTCAGGTGCGGGTGTTGATCGCCCAAGCCGTCGGCCTTACCCGGGTTCCGGTGTGGATCACCGACGCACCCACCGACGTCGATGTGAAGCAGCGTCGTATCGATCGCACGATGGCGCAGATCAATCTCAACGAGCGTCGGATCCCGTTGACCCAGGCCGACTACGCCGCCGGTAT
>NZ_LZMK01000357.1:0-2004 GCF_001665865.1 Nocardia sp. 852002-20019_SCH5090214
GCTTCGTCATCGACGCTGCTGCCGCCTGTGCGGGCGCGCTGTTCGAGGAGCGCGATCCGTTCGGCACGCTCGCGCACATACAGGCCGGGGTCGGTGTCGGGCAGCAGCCGCGCCAGTAGTGCGCGTTTGGGTTCGTCGTCGCGGAACGCGGCTTCCAGGCGCAGCAGCGCGCTGCGGTACGGATAGAGAGTAAAGGCGTCGACCATGGCGTCGAGCACGTCACGCTCACCGGGGGTGGCATGTGTGAGCGCGGCGGTGAAGGTGCGGCGCGCGGCGCGGCGGTCGCTGGTGATGGCGTAGTCGAGGTGGGCGATGGCATCGAGGAAGGCGCTGATTTCGGTCACGAGAGTTCGTCCTGTCGTCAATCGAGAGGTGGGCGAGCACCCGCTGGGACCGGTACGGTCCCGGATCGACCATGCGGGTGTCGGGCCGGTCGCGGTGACCAGCCGAGGGCGCGAGAACCGGGGCGGGAGGCGACGCGCGGGTTGGGGCGGAACGCGCCGGGGCGTGCGCGGGCGAATTCCCGCGCACATCACCCCCGCCCGGCGGGAGTACGTGGGGTCGGCGCGCCGGGGAATTCGTGCGCGCCGGGCGCGGGCCGTCACGCGCGGCGGGGCCCGCCCTGGTAGCCCTCGGATGGCTGGTCACCACGACCGGCCAGACCCGCGCCCCCACAACGCAACTCACCCCGCCCGGAACCGACGGTTCCGAACGGGGTGAGCGAGCCGAGCAAGTGGAATAGAGAGGCAGTGCGTTAGAACGGGGGAGCGTCGTCGCCGAATCCCGCGGCGGCTCCGGCCATGGCCGGCTCCCGCCACGGATCCTCACCACCTGAAGCGGAAGCAGTTGGTTGGTCGAATCCTGTGCTGGTGTCTGTGTCGGGGTTGCCGAATCCGTCGCGGTGCGTGGTTACCGCGCGTCGGGTCCGCGGGCCGCCTGATCCGTTTGCGGTGGCGCGGGTGACTGTCGCGGTGGCGTAGCGCAGGGAGGCGCCGACCTCGTCGACGTCGAGTTCGACGACGGTGCGTTTGTCGCCCTCGCGGGTGGTGAACGAGCGCTGCTTGAGTCGCCCCATGACGATGACACGCGCACCGCGCGACAGCGATTCGGCGAGATTTTCCGCGGCCTGGCGCCACAGATTGCAGCGCAGGAACAGCGGATCGCCGTCCTTCCACTCACCGGCGTCGCGGTCGAAGTACCGCGGTGTCGAGGCGACGGTGAAATTGACGACCGCCGCGCCGGCGGGAGTGAACCGAAGCTCGGGCGCCTCGGTCAGATTTCCTACGACGGTCAAGACCGTGTCACCAGCCATAAGACGTTCTCCTCAATCAGTGAACGGGAGCGGATTGCATGCAGGACCGGCCCTGCCACAGTGCGACAGGGCCGGGTTCCGGTTATTTGTCGATGGGGATGTCGCGGTAGTCGATGTCGCCCGCGGCGGCCTGTTCGACCTCGACCAACGCGAAATCATCATCGGGACCGGCAATGTCGGCCAGCAGGTGCAGATACCGGGACGTGGCCTGCGAGCGGGTGCGCCACAAGCTCTTGTCCAGCGTGGCCTCGCGGGTCGCCAGCACCATGCCCAGTGCGAGCACCCAGGCCCGGTTCACCGACGCCGAACCGATCACTTTCACCAGTTCCTCGGTCGAGAACCCGATACCGAGCAGCTTGGTCACCAACTGCAACGCACCCGGCGCCAGATTCCGCGCCAAATATTCGGCCACGAAATGCGCAGCCTGCGCCGGTGGTTTGGTGCGCTGCAAGTACGTGGAGAGGAAGTCCTCGCGACGCTCGGCCGCGGCCACGCCCCGCTTGTTCAGCTCCCGCACCCGGCGCCGCGCCAGCCGCGATTGTTCCCGCGCCTCCGCCGCGCGTTCGGCGGCGGCCAGAGCCTCCTGCGGGTCGGCGGCCTGCGCAACAGCCAGCCGTAGTCCGGCGGTGTCGAGCTGGTCGGCGGGCAGGTAGTAGGCCGGGATCCAGCGGTCGCGCCAGGCCAGCCCGTCC
>NZ_LZMK01000358.1:0-586 GCF_001665865.1 Nocardia sp. 852002-20019_SCH5090214
CTGCTGCTGCACCAGATCGGTGGTCTTCCGGTGCCTTTCCACGTCACCGGGTTTCCGCACTGAAGACACGACCGGGAGGCGACCATACGGCCAGGCTACAAGTTTCTTCCGGACGAAACTCCCCCTCTGACACGCCGTGGTGCAAGAGGTGTGACCGGAAAATGGGACCGGAAGGAAGGAGGTTGGGCAGGTGCGGTTGCCCCGCGCATCATGTGCCTCACCCGTCCCAACCGGAAACCACAAAGACAGGAAACATCGCACTGCGCTCAGGGGCTCTGCGGCTCGGCGGCCGTACCCCATTTCGGGTACCGGACCCGCACCCCGGTCCGACCGGGCTCCGGCCGGTGGCCATGGCGGGGGTTGCGGACGGCCCTATGCTGAGCGGTGCCGGGCCCGGCCAGGCAGATCGGAACTCTCGGGGCCGGGCCCGGACCAGAATCGTCGTCAGCCGCGGTTGCGGTGCTCGGTTCGGTCAGTTGCAGGAGGCTGCGAACGGATAGCACGGCGGGGCCGGCGGCGGCGCGGCCGGTGCCGGTGCCACCTGCTGGGGCGCGACCGCGGGCGCGGTGCTCACCGGCGCGGTGTC
>NZ_LZMK01000359.1:0-23970 GCF_001665865.1 Nocardia sp. 852002-20019_SCH5090214
GGACGGCAACGCGAACGCGGCGAACAGCTCCGGCTGGTGGAACAGCGCGATCTCGGCCAGCGAATCGCCGTCGACGGGGCAGGGAATTTCAGGGCAGGACGTCGGTGCGGCGGGCAACCGGATGGCGCACCGCCTCGGGCAGTACCCGGTCCAGCGCGCGCACGGCGGTGACGGCGCGGTCGAACTGCCGCTCGCGCGCCGGCGACCACGCCACGCTTAGCCGCTCCCGCAGTTCGGGTGGCATCGTGCCCGCGGTGGTGAGGCGCAGCAGAGCGGCCAGCGGCACGGCGAATCCGTTCCAGACCACTTGCGGCGTATGGAGTTTCGGCGGGACCGGCATGGGGTGGCGGTCGAGTTCGAGAAGCAGGTCGGTGGCGTCGTTGCGTTCCAGGACGTCTGCGACCGTGTGCCGGTAGTGATCCCAGAACTCGGTCCGGCTACGCGGAACGACGCGTTCCGGGATGCGCAGGACGCCGGCGAGGTCGCGCCACTCCCGGAACAGCGCCTCTTCGCGTTCGTCGTCGACTCGCCCGTCGAACAGGCGGCGCACCTGCGCGGGTCCGGCGTATCCGGTGGCGTGCACCCACAAGTAGGCGTCGGCGTTCAACGCGTGATACCGCCGCCCCCGCGCATCGGTGCCGGAGATGTCGCGATGGATCTCGCGCAACCGCAGACCCTCCGCCACCGCGGCCTCGGATCCGTGAAATCCGTTGATACGCCGCACTGATGCCAGCGTGCGGGTGATGCGGGACCAGCGGTCGCTGAGGAATTCGGAATGGTCCATGACGCCGGCGCCGACGACCGGATGGGCGACCTCCAGCAGCAGAATCGCCCGGCTCGCGAGGACCGCGCGCCAGTCGACGCCCCAGCGCCAGGTCGCCGATCCCGGCCCTATCGGGCGCACCGAAGAAGTTGTCACCGGTTCTCGTCCTCGAGTGGTCATCTCCTGGCCCTCTCACTCGGCGCCGAGAGCGCTGCGGGTTGATAGAAATCGACCGCTGTAACTATCAACGAGTGTGACACGGATCGCCCCGATTTGATAGATGGCAAACGAAAGTCTCTCAGCGCCGCGTCGTTCCGCTGTTCGTGCTGCCACTGCTCGCTCGGTGGAAACTCCGAATACCGCCCCGGTACGCGAACGAAATATGTCACTACGGCTGATAGATCTAGGGCACTGTTTCTATCAGTCTTTCCGGTAGTGGGAGCGCCGACCGGACGATAAGTGATCATGGGTTCTCTATCCACCGGGCAGTGCTGCCCGGGTTGGAGGCAGATATGGGTGCGTTCACCGACCCCACGGCGCCGGAGGCGGAGTCCGGCGCGCTGCCCGGCACTCCGGTCGAGCGCGCGGCGCCCGGGCGGTTCGTCGCTGCCGACGCCGCGGTCGCGCACGTCGAGATTCGCTCCTCGGTGCGACTGCTCCGCGGTACGCGCGCCGAGCTGCGGCAGACGACGGTGCTCGGCGATATCTATCTGGCGCTGCTGCCCCCGGCGGACGGCGCCGGGCCGCTGCTCGGCGACGGCGACACGATCTCGCTGCGTGATACCGACCCGGGACCGCAGGTCGAGGAGATGCTGCAGCGCATCGCCACCTTCGTCAACGGCGGCAGCATCACCCGCCTGCAGGACGCGATCGCGCGTCTCGACAGCGTTCTGCCCGACAACGCTGGGGAGACAAGGGAACTCGCAGCCGGAGTGGCCGCCGATGTCCAAGATGCCGCCGCCGGGACCGCCGAACTCGATCGCACCCTCGCCGCCACCGCGAACCTGTCCCAGCGCCTGCACGATATGCGCGACCGTCTCGGATTCATGTTCTCCGGCACCGCCGTGCTCAACGTGGTCATCGAGGGCGATGTGACCAAGGATGCCGTCGTGCTGCTGCAGGTGATCGGAGCGCTGCGATGACTCGTAGCTCTGGCGCAGAGCCCTCGACACCGGAATCACCGACGCGCTGAAGGTGAAGATGAACGCCGCCGTGAATGTGGTCGGGCCGCTGCTGACCGAGATGCAGTACACTTCGACCGCAAAACCTTTGGCGGCCAAGGTTTCTCAGCGCGACGGCGATCGATATGTGGTGCAGGTCTTCGTCGACATGAGCTCCCGCAGCCGCCAGACCCCCGACGGTGTCGCCGCGACGGCGAGCTACACCATCACCCTCCGGCGTTCCGGTAACTGGACGATCACCGATGTGGGCGGAGTGGGCGCCGGCCTGCCGGGCGGCGGCACCGCGCGCCTGCGCAAGTACGTCGTCACCGAGGATCAGACCGTCACGGTGCCGACCAGCCACGAAGAGGTCCGCGTGGAGCGCGAACCGGTCACCGACGCCGGCGTGTACGGGCAGACCTCCCTGGGCGACGAGGAACAGGAGGTCACCCTGCACCGCGACCGGGTGCCGTGGACAAGGAGACCGTGCCGGTCGAACGCGTGCGCCTGGCCGTCGACGATGTCGAGGAACAGGAGACCGTCGGCGACACCGTGCGCAAGGAGCGCATCGACACCGAGGGCACCGATCCCGGACGCTACGAGGATCGCCGCTTCCCGGACGAACGCTGACCACGATGATGTGAGCCGGGCCCGAACCGGGCCCGGCCCTATCGCCCGGGGGTATCCGACAACGCCGTCAGGCCAGAGCCAGGTGGGCTTGCAGCAACCACGCGGGGACCGAGCTGCGGCCGCCGGGCTCGTCGCGCACATCCTCGAACCGCACCGGTGCGTCGCGGGGGAGATCGTTGCCGTGGATGCGAGCCGGGCGGATGTCGTCGATGACCCAGTACTTCGAAACCGCTTCGCGCAGTTCCGCTTCGGTCACCGGATTGGGGCCGAATCCCTCGGGCGAGGCCGGCAACGCCTTGCGGTCGAAGACGAGCACGAAGTAGGACGCGCCCGGGGCCGCCGCCCGGACGATCGACCGTTGATACCCGTCCCGCTGGTCGACCGGAATCGAGTGGAAGAGGGTGCTGTCGACGATGGTGCCGAACCTGCCGTCGTACCCGGTGAACGAGGTGATGTCGGCGACCTCGTAGGTGGCGGTGGTCAGTCCGCGTCGTTTCGCCTCGGCGCGGGCCAGCTCGATGGCGGTCGGGGCGGAGTCCAGCCCGACCGTCGTGAAGCCGCGCTCGGCCAGATACAGCGAGATGGCGGCCTCGCCGCAGCCGACGTCGAGGACGTCGCCGTGGAATTTCCCTTGGTCGGCAAGCGCTTTCAGCTCGGGTTGGGGCTCGCCGATACTCCAGGGCGGTTTGGCGCCCGAGAACGGGCCGCCCTCGCCCTGGTACGCGTTCTCGAATGTGAAATCGCTCGGTGTGGTCATGATGTCCTCCGCATCGGTCGGGGCTATCAGACAAAGGTGGAGCTCATTCGATGCTACGGCCGCGTCTCTTGCCGGGAGCGCGGGCGGTGGGAGTGCGCCTTCCGGGGCGTGCCTTTGTTGACCGGGCGTGCGACGCCGGTTCCTCGCAGCGTGATCGGATGAGTGAAATAGATGCTCAATATCTCGTCGACCGAGCGCGAGCGCGCCGCACGTCGCGGTGGTTCTGGGAGGTTGTGCACCTGCCCCGGGGAGGCGTTCGTCGCGGCCGCGCTCGAATCGCTGCGCAGCCACTATCCGGAGGCGCGGACCGCGAAGGTGTTGCGCACGAAGGTGATTCACCAATCCCAGGCGACCTTCTCCGCGCATCCCGGCTTCGAATCCCTGCGCCTGGACCAGGCCACGCCGGTGCGTGGCCTGGTCCGCGCCGGTGACTGGACCCGCACCGAACTGCGCTCCACCATGGAATCCGCCGCCGAGGGCGCCCGGCGTGCTGTGGACGCGGTCCGCGACTTCACCAGGTCTTGCCGGCCTGCTCCCGGATCGTGTGGTTGATCCGGTTGAAGAAGTTGGTGATCGCGATGTTCAGGATGATCGCGAACATCTGGTTCTCGTCGAAGTGGTCGGCGGCCGCGTCCCAGATCTCGTCGGTCACTCCCGGCGAGCCGTCCTGGATCCGGGTGGCGGCTTCGGTCAACGCGAGCGCTGCCCGCTCCTCTTCGGTGAAGAACGGGGTCTCGCGCCAGGTGACTACGCTGTGCAGCCGCTGCTCGGTCTCCCCGAGCTTTCTCGCCGACTCGACGCCCGCGAACACGCACGGGCTGCAGCCGTTGATCTGGCTGGCCCGCAGATGGACCAGCTTGAGCACGAGTGGATCGACGCCACCGGCGTGAATTGCCTTGTGCAGATGCTGGATTCCGGTGAGCAAGTCGGGATTCGCCACGCTCTTCATGCGTGCTTCCATGGTTGTGTCCTTCGTTGTTTGTGTGCGCCCATCCGGGCCGGTCATCTACCGCCGGCGTGCCCGCCTCGGCCTGCTGGACGGGCGGCTGCGCGAGATCAGATCGGATACGGCGTGGCGCTACGGTGTGGCCGCCGGGCGGGGGCTCAGGCAGAACGGTTTTCGCTGGAATATGTGTGACTCATGCATATAAACTAGGACCGTGACGCAAACCCAGTCAAGCCTTCACCATGCAGCCAACGTTCTGGGCGCCTTGAGTCTCGTCGTCGCCGACGGGATGAACACTGCCGTCGAAGCGGTCGCGGCGCTCGGCCCGTCGGCCCCCGCCGCCCTTGCCGCGATGCATCAGTTCCTGGACGGTGGATCGGTCACGCAGCTGAGTTCCGTTCTCGGCCTGTCGCACTCGGGCACGGTGCGCCTTGTCGACCGCCTCGTCGCCGAAGGCCTCGTCGAGCGCGGCGGCGCACAGGATGGGCGGGCGGTGTCCGTGGTCCTCACGCGGGACGGCCGGGACATGGCCGCACGGATACTCCGGACGCGCGAGAAGTCGCTGACGAGTGCGCTGTCCGCGTTGTCCGCGGACGAGATCGACAATCTCGCGGCAACGCTGGACGCGATGCTGACCACGATGACCCTCGCCAGAGCCGAACAACGCGCAGCCCGCGGCAACGACCGTTCACAACCGTGGCTGTGTCGCCTCTGCGACTTCGACGCCTGCGGCCGAAGCGAAGGTAGCTGCCCGGTCAACAACGCGGTGACGACCGGCGACAAGAGTTGACGCCACGCTGCTGTTCGGCCCGGGGGAGGTGCTCGACAGCTAATCGCCGGATTTGTGCGCCACGGCGAAGATTCGCCGGAACGGCAACCACGTCGTCTCGTCGGCGCGCTGGGGGTAGGCCGCGCGCAGAAGTGGGGCGAGCTGGGTGGTGAAGCGCGCCCACTCCTCGTCGTCGAGGGCGCCACGCACCGGTCGCAGGGCGGTCCCGGTCACCCACTCGAGGACCGGATCCGTGCCGGTCAGCCGCTGCAGATAGGTGGTCTCCCAGGCGTCGACCGTGCATCCGGCCGCGGTGAGCACCGCCGCGTAACCGCTCGGGTCGAGGACGTCGCGGGGTTGCAGGATGCCGCTCGATTCCAGGCGCGGCCGCCACTCGTCGCGCGCGGCGAGTTCGCGGATGGCGACATGGGAGGGTGCGTCGAAGTTGCCCGGCACCTGCAATGCCAGCCACGCCCCGGACGGCAGCGCCGCCACCCATCGCGGCAGCAGCTCGGTATGCGTCGGCACCCACTGCAGCACCGCGTTGGTCACCACGACGTCGGTATCGGGTGCGGGCTGCCACTCCTCGGCGGAGCGCACTTCGGCGTCGATACCGGATTCCCGTGCGGCCGCGACCATTTCGGGCGAGGAATCGAACGCGTCGATCCGCGCCTTCGGCCACCGCTGAGCGAGCACGCCGGTCAGCTGCCCGGGCCCGCACCCCAGGTCGACCACCCGGCGTGGATTCTCGGCGTCGATGCGCGCGATCAGTTCGAAGAACGGCCGCGAACGGTGGTCGCCGAATCTGCGGTACTTCTCGGGATCCCACATGAGCTGCTCCCCTCGCCGAAGATGCTAAACCGTACGAGCGTCATATTAGTGCCGAGGGGCGGATTCGGCTCGCGATCATCGTGGCAGTGACTGGGCGATCAACTGGGCGGCGAGGCCGCGGCCCGTCCGCGCGGGCCCGGCGCCGATGTGGGTCGTCTCGCCGGTCAGAAGTAGGTGCCGGCGAACGGGGCGGAGGTTGTGGTGAACAGGTTGTCGGCGTCTTCGATTGCGCCGCTGCGGTTTTCGCCGATCCGGCCGGCCAGGGCCAGGTGCTGCCAGGTGGATCCGCCGAGGTAGACCGCGGCGAGGGCGGCCACGTCGGTGGTGAGATCGGCGGGGGCGTCGACGCGGGTGACGGCGTCGGCGGTGATCCGGTAGGAGCCGGTGTTGACGGGCAGGATGTCGTCGGTCACCGCGAGGACCACCGCCGGTGCCTCGCGGTAGCTGCGGCGTCCCAGCGCCGCGGGGACATCGACGAGCCGCAGCCAGGTCTCGTCGTGCACGCCGGCGACGGTGACCACGCGCTCATCGGTGAACAGATGCCGCAGCGGGCTGTCCACCGGCGCGAAGGTCACCACGATCCGGTCCACGATGTCGTGGGTCAGCAGATGCCGCAGCAGTCCGCGATAGGCCGCGGGCGTGGTGGCCACCCAGTCGTCGACGACGATGGTGCGCTGCGGATTGCGCGGCCAGCCGGTGCTGTCCGAGGGGCGGTAGCGCAGGAATCCGTCCTCGGCGCCGGGGTCGCCGTGCACCACCGTCCAGCCGGCGTTGCCTGCGACCAACTCCTGGAAACGCCACCAATACGGCGGCCGGTCGATCGCGCCGTTCCACGAAATATCAGCGGCCGCATAGATTTTCGCCAGCATCTCCCAGCGGTTCCCGGCGTCGAGGTAGCGCACCGGCCCGCCCTGGGGAACGGTGTCGCGCAACCGGGCCTGTCGCCGATCCACCTCGAGCGTCGCGTACGAGCCGGCCACACCGTAGCCGAACCGCTCGTAGATCCCGCCCTGAGTGGCGCGCAGACTCGCGACCACTTCACCGCGCTCGGCGATATCGGCGAGCTGACGCCGCAGCAGCGCGCTCACCACACCCCGGCGCGTGTGGGTCGGCAGCACGCCGACATGTGTGACGGCCGCGTGCGGAAGACGTTGTCCGCCGGGCACCGCCAGCCAACTGCTGTAGGAGTCGACGGCCCCGACGAGCTGCCCGTCCAGGCGCGCCCCGAGCGTGCGCCCCGGCTCGACCAGTCCGTCGGCGCCGTCCGGCAGCGGCGGCAGCCCGACCATCGCGGTACGGAAGATCTCTCCCGCCGCACGTACCTCATCGGCGTCGGTCAGCGTCACGAGTTCGACGGCTGGGCCGCTGGTCATTCATCACCTCCGAGGACGGGCCGGGCACTTCGTGCGCCGCGCTTCCCGGACCACGCTAGCGGGCCGCTGCCGGGAATCAGCGCGATGCGGACCGGCAGGGCGGCCGGATGTTCTGGTGGCACCGCCGCGTCGCAGCTGCTCGGCGATGAATTCCGCGGTCCCGAACCGTGCTCGGCCTCAGCCTGCCGCCGCCATCGCTCGCCATGCCTTTCTGGCGCGGGATCGGGCTCGCGGAGCGGCGTATTCGATGCGCCGGCGCGCCTCGGAGGCGCTGATTCGCAGGAGATCACTCAACAGCTCCGCTGTGTCCCGGTAGCCGGTGTCGGCGGCGAGACCGCGGCGCTCGGCCTCGGCGACGGCCGCGACCATGGCCGCACCCAATCGACGCCGGCGGCGTTCGGTTTCGACGAGGGTGCGCAGCAAGTCGACATCGGCCAGGTCCGACCAGCTCTGTGCCGGAGCATTCGGTGCCAATGCAGTCGAATGTGTGTTCACGCCGGCTAGCGTAGCGCATGCTCGAACGTTTGTTCGATAATCGGTTCGGCCAGCGCGTCGAACTTTGCGGCAGCGTCGCGTGGTTTGCGTTCCGGGCTCATCGAGCTGGGAAGTCGGTGGCCGAGTTCACCGCGGTGCTCGACGTGCGCGGCGCCGTCGCTGGAGGCCGGGGTGTACGCCGGGAGGAAGACCGGCGTGGGCGGCGATGCGTTGAAGGAGCGGAAGGAGCTGAGCTCGCTCGCTCTCGTCGAGCGGTGCGAGAACTTCCGATTCCAGTGCGTCGGCCTCGGATTGCATCGACTCGAGTACCTCGCGGGCATTGTCGGTGAGGTGGACCGCGTGCGCGCGCCGGTCGGCCGGATGCGGCTGCCGGGTCACCAGTGCGCGTTCTTCGAGCTCGTCGACCAGTCCCACCATCGCGTTGCGGTGGACCCGCAGCAGATCCGCGAGTTCTTGCTGGCTGCGGCCATCCGCAACGGCCAGTTGGGTGAGGACTGCGAAGTGGGCCGGGTCGAGATTTAATCGCGCCAGCTGCTCGGTGAGCTGGTACGACACGTGAAAACCGATCTGCGACAACAGGAATGCCGCGCGTGAGTCCAGCGGCCGGTTCGTCATGACAACCACACTAGCAATCCAACATTATTGCCATCTAAGCGTATTGACAAAAAACGTGATTGTCACTTAATGTGACAATATGACAAATCCCAGCGCTCCCTTCGTCCCTGACACCGACGCGCCGGTCACAGTGATCAACACGATGTCGGTCCCCGCGGCGCAGCGGGACCTGTTCCTGCAACGCTGGCGTGACAGCGCCCAGTACATGGCGGCCGCCGCCGGTTTCCGCCGAACCCGGATGTTCCAGGCGGCCGGCGCGGCGGCCGAGGTGATCTTCGTCAACGTCGGGGATTGGGACAGCGGCACCGCCTTGCGTAACGCACTGGGCACTGCGGAATGGCGTGAATTGACGCTGCGGATCCAGAACGATCTCGACCTCACCGCACGGCCGATGATCTTCCATCTCACCGTCGAATTGGGACCTGGCGACGTGCTGTCCCGGTAGGCCGGATGGCTTGTCGGACAACGGTTCACCGCCTGGGTGTCCCAGGAGAACAACCATGTCACACCGCAGGGCACCCAGGCTCAGCAGGCCGACGCCCAGCGCCCACCGCACAGCTGTCGGCCTGACCACTCCACCTTCGAACGACCGCTCAATATTTCGCGAACGAGGACTCGATGAAACAGCTCTACTGGGCCGCCGTCGGCTACACCGCATTGGGACTGCCGTCGGGCCTGGTCTATCGCGAACTCACCAAGGCCCATCAGTTCACCGGCAAGACCGAACTCGCCGTAGTCCACACTCACCTGCTGGCGTTGGGAACACTGTTCTTTCTGATCGTCTTGGTGCTCGAACATCAACTCGCCCTGTCGAACACCCGCGCCTATCGCTGGTTCTTCGCGGTCTACAACATCGCTGTCCTCTGGACCGTGGCCTGCATGACGATCATCGGTTCCCGGACCGTCCTCGGGTACGGCGAATCCATGCCACTGGCGGAGCTGGCCGGCGTCGGTCACGTCCTGCTGACCATCGGATTCGTGCTGTTCTTCGTCGCCGTGCACCAGGCCATCACGACCCGCCGCGAGGAGGTGGTACCCGCCTGACCCGCGGCCGAATCGGTGACCTCCGGGGCGGATGCCCGGACTGTTCCCCGCGGACGCCAACGGCCCGAGATGGTCTCGGGCCGTTGATCTTCGGGCTGTCGCATGTGGCTGTCATGCGGGGGCGACTTCGCCGCTACTTGATCGAGTTGGCCAACCGGTCGGCGTAAGGGGCGGTGAATCGTCCGACGATGGGCAGCGCTGCGCGGACACCGCCGGTGTTGTTCGCCTGGACCATGGCCATGATCCAGACGACGACCGCGAAGACCGCGAGGACGAGTCCGGCGAGGCTGAAGAGGATGCCCAGGGCTCCGAGGAGCGAGCCGAGGATGCTGAGGACGATATTCAGCACCGACACCGCCCCGAAGAAGACGATCGATTGGGAGGCATGGAATTTCACATCGGGATCGTGCCTTCCGATGAAGAGGAAGATGATTCCGGTGAGCCAGCCCAGCGCGTACGACAGGATCGCGCTGGTCTTCTTGTCCAGGCCGGCGGACTGCGGTTGGTTCGCGGGAGGTTGAGAAAATGTCATGGGGTGAGTAGACGCCGCGCGCGCCTCCTACCGATCCCAACTTTCCCTGCGGACCCTGCCGTCAACCGATAGTTGACGGGCGCGTGAGCGTCAACCTATGTTTGACGAGTCGAATCGCGGTGGACAGGAGGAACCAGATGCCGGAAGCGCCCATTGTCACCGGCGTTGCGGCCAGTCGTGGTGTTGTCGCCGGCCCGGTCCGGCTGGTGCGCGGTGTCGACGACTTCGACGTGGTGGAGCCGGGCGATGTCATCGTCTGTCGCGTGACAGATCCGTCGTGGACAGCGCTTTTCGGTGTTGCCGCCGCGGTGGTGACCGAAACCGGGGGAATTCTGTCCCATGCGGCAATCGTCGCCCGCGAGTTCGGGATTCCAGCCGTGGTGGCGGCCGAGGGAGCGATGGAGACCCTGGCGAATCATCGGAACATCTCGGTCGATGGAACCAAGGGACACGTTCATGCCGCTCGCTCGACCCACCATTGACGTCGCTTCCCCAGACATGGCTGCTCGATACGAAAGGGAAGTCCGCGATGACGCACGTTTCACGCAGTTCGCTGCTCGCGTTGCACGCAATTCGCCTCGGCGGGTTCGTTGATACGCACGCGGCGGCCGACCGATACCGAATGCCTGTCGACCTCACCGAGTCGCACATGCGGGACTTCCGGGAGCGCGGTTGGATCAGCCGCTTCCGTTTCGGGACGGACGCAGGG
Source organism: Nocardia sp. 852002-20019_SCH5090214 (assembly GCF_001665865.1). Classification (NCBI taxonomy): domain Bacteria; kingdom Bacillati; phylum Actinomycetota; class Actinomycetes; order Mycobacteriales; family Nocardiaceae; genus Nocardia; species Nocardia sp. 852002-20019_SCH5090214. The sequence goes on from NZ_LZMK01000359.1 coordinate 10,625, forward strand.
TGGTCGCTCACCGAGAGCGGACGTGCGCAGAACGAGCGGCAACTCGCCGAGGAGCTTTCCGAGTGTGGGGCGAAAGCGTTGGTGGAAGGCGTCTATCGCATGTTTCTCCCGCTCAACGCACGGTTGGTGCAGGCGTGCACCGCCTGGCAACTGACCATCCTTCCCGATGGCAGCATGCAGGACAACGACCACCGGGACGCACAACGGGACAGGCCGATCCTTGCCGAACTGGTAAGCCTCGCAAAGGAATTGGTTCCGCTGACGAATACGCTCACCGAACGGCTCGCCCGGTTCGCCGGTTACGACACTCGCTTCGCCGCGGCCCTGTCCCTGGCCGCCGATAATCCCGAGATGGTCACCGGAACCGAACACGACTCGGCCCACCGAGTGTGGTTCGAACTGCACGAAGATCTCATTGCCACGCTCGGTATCGACAGGGCATTACCGTCCTAGACGAGTAAGTCCGAAGCCTCGATCAGTGGTCGAACGCGATCCAGGAGCGGGTTACCGGTTGTCCTGTGCCGTACTCGGTGAGCGGCTGCTCGAACTCCGTGCTGCTACGCCGGTCGCTCGAACTTGCCGTCCTGAAGGCCGGTGGTGAAGGCGTCCCATTCACAGGGGGTGAAGAGGAGCACGGGGCCGGTGGGGTTTTTGGAGTCGCGAACTCCGACCGCACCGTTGGTGAGGTGCGCTACCTCCACGCACTCTCCGCCGTCGCGGCTTCGGCTGCTTTTGAACCACTTCGCGGATGACGTTTCGGTACTGACGCTCTGTACTCCTGTTCGATCTTCTCCAGCAGAGCCCTTGACTCCGCTTCGTCCAGCGCCACAGCGGCGATGTCGGACAGCGCCTGTCGGTACACCTCGATCTCGGTTGGCTTGTCCAGGTACAGGGTTCCGGCGTAGCCCTCGATGTATACCACCGGCGGTTGTGTCAGCGCCGGGTTCAAGTGTTGCGGAAATTGTTCCTCCGGCTCGGAGGCTGCGCGAGCGTGCCGCCGCGCGCGGCATCCGGCTCGACCCGACCGGTAGCGAGCTGCCGGTGGCGACGGGCGCGGACCTCGGCACCCTGCTGAGCGTGCTGTACGGGCTGGTCGCCGATATGCGGGAACAGGGGTAGGCGGTGCCGGACGACAGGACCAGATGCACCGAGGTGAACGGCCTGGAAGCGGTGTGGACGATGAAGAAGACCCGGCATATCGAGATCAGTCAGGCGCGCGACACGACCATTGGCGAGGTGATCGAGTATGCGCCGGGCAGCGATCTCGCCGCCGCCGCACGAGAACAAACGCGGACTGGTAGTGCCGTCCGGAACGCTCGTCGCGGTGACGTGCCTGCGGTGGCGGCCGCTTCGGTGACCGCCGGAGCCGACAGTCCGCACACCCCGAATTTTTCGTGCAAACCTCGACGGAATTGCGCGAAAACCGCCGAAACCGGCCAGGTTTGCACGATCTGTTCGGCCGTCAAAGGCTGTGCGCGTCGATCCGGGGAACCGACACCGGCGAGAACGGGGATCACCGAGCCGGATTCCATTCACTCCGATCCGGATCCGCGACGCGCACGGCAGGCGTTGTTACCGTCGCTCCCATGGATTTGCAGCTGAGCGGTAAGCGGGCCATCGTCACCGGCGGCAGTAAGGGGATCGGGCTGGCCGTCGCGCGCGGACTCGCGGCCGAGGGCGTGGACGTGGTGCTCGCCGCCCGATCCGCGGAACCGCTCGCGGCGGCCGCGCAGGCACTCGCCCGGGAGAGCGGACGGAGGATCGTGGCGGTGCCCACCGACACCGGTGACGACGAGCAGGTGCGGGCACTGGTCGAGCGCACCGTGGCGGAGCTGGGTGGGGTCGACATCCTGGTCAATGCCGCGGCCACGCCGTGGAGTGCCGGCTCGCCCGCGGATCTGAATGCCACCAGCGACGACATCGTGCGCCGTGAGGTCGAGATCAAGGTGCTCGGCTATCTGCGCACCGCCCGCGCCGTCGCGCCGCATCTGATCGCGCAGGGCTGGGGGCGAATCGTCAACATCAGCGGACTCGGTGCGCGGCAAGCGAATTCGATCGCCCAGACGGTGCGCAACGTCGGCGTTTCCGCCCTGACGAAGAATCTCGCGGACGAACTCGGCCCGCACGGGATCAACGTGACGGTCGTGCACCCGGGGCTGACCCGGACCGAACGACTCACCGCACGCCTGGCCGCCCAGGCCGCTGAATCCGGTGCCACTGTCGAAGAATTGGAGGCCGGTCTGGCCGCCAACTCGATCCGCCGGGTGATCGACGCCCGCGAGGTCGCCGACGTCGTCACCTTCCTGGCCTCGCCGCGCAGCATCGCGATCACCGGCGACGCCGTCGCGGCCGGCGGCGGCGTGCCGGGACCCGTGTATTACTGACGCGAAACCGCCTCGCACGCAGATCTTTTCAGCCGCGATCGCGCTCGCACGCGGCGAGGAAATCGTCGACGATGCGGGCACAGTCGTCGCGTCCGGCGCGGCCGATGCCGGTGAGCCGCACGAAGACGATCGGCCCGACGAGCTGCGCCAGCACCGCCGTGAGATCCCGGTCGCCGAGCAGTGCGCGTGCCCGCGGGTCGTCGAACAGTTCGTCGAACGGGCGGCGATAGGTGTCGATCAGATGAGTGCGCAGCGAACCTTCCCGCACGCCCTCGCCGTGCGCCTGCGCGTCCCCGGTCGCCAGCCACGCCAGCGTGGTCAGATGCAGCGGGACGTCGTTGATCGCCGCGGCCTGCCGGGTGAGCAGTTCGATCAGCCGCTCGCGCAGAGGACCCGCGTCCGGGATCTCGACCACGGGCGGCATCAGCTCTTCCAACGTCGCGGTACGCAACTGTGCCACCGTGTCGAAATGCCGGTACAGCGTGGTGCGCGCGACGCCCGAACGCCGCGTCACCGCATCGATGGTGACCGCGTCGAGTCCGCCGTCGCGCAACAGCTCGGCCGCGGCGGTCAGGAGGCGGCGACGCGAGCGCGCCTTGCGCGGATCGTCCTCGGATCCCATCCCGGCAGTCGATGTCATGGTCTCAGGATTCCTCCTCGGCAAGATCGACGGCCGCACGGGACAGAAACGATACTGCGAGTAGCATAGCGAAACTGAAAGTATCGTTTCTCGGGAGGCGCGATGAACGCAACCAAGACCGAGCTCGTTCCCGTGCGCAGCCGATGGGTGATCGTGGTGTCCTGCCTGGCCGTGGCGCTGGTCGTCGCGTCGATGGCCGCGCTCTACACCGCCCTGCCGCAGATCGCCTCGGCGACAGGTGCCACGCAGTCCCAATTGACCTGGATCATCGACGGTTACACCCTGGCGCTGGCATGTCTGGTACTGCCTGCCGGCGCTCTGGGCGACCGCTACGGCCGCCGCATCGTCATGATCATCGGGCTGGCGGTGTTCGCGATCGCCTCCGCGATCCCGCTGGTGGTCCACGGCCCGGAATGGCTGATCGGCTCGCGAGCGATCGCCGGAGTGGGTGCGGCACTGGTGATGCCGTCGACGCTGTCGCTGCTCACCTCCGGGGTGGAACCGGATCGCCGCAATGTCGCGGTCGGCATCTGGGCGGGCACGGTCGGCGGCGGCGCGGTCATCGGCATCCTGGGTTCCGGAGTGCTGCTGTGGCGCTGGTCGTGGCTGTCGATCACGCTCGCGATGGCGATTTCGGGTGCGATTCTGGCGGTCGCGGCGTGCACCGTTCCCGAATCGCACGACGGCGAGCACGCGCGCTTCGATCCCTGGGGAGCGGTGAGCGGGGCGGGCGCGGTGGGCCTGATCGTGATCGCGGCGCTCGAGGCCCCGCAACGCGGCTGGACCGATCCGCTGGTGCTGGGCGCTGTGGTCGCCGGGCTGGCGGTCGGCGCGGCCTTCGCAGTGATCGAATTGCGTGCCCAGCACCCGCTTCTGGATGTGCGGCTGTTCGCCGGGCGGGGTTTCGGCGCCGGGACGCTGTCGGTGGCGGTGCAGTTCCTGGTTTCGTTCGGGCTGTTCATGGTGATCGTGCAGTTCTTCCAATTGATCCTGGGCTATTCGCCGCTGCTGTCGGCGGTCGCGATGGCGCCGATGATCGTGCCGATGGTGGCCCTGTCGGTGATCGCGCCGTGGCTGGCGCAGCGGTTCGGACTGCGGCTGCCCACCACGGTCGGTCTGGTCGTCGTCGGAATCGGCCTGTTGTGCCTGTCGCGGTTGACGGCCGCGAGCACGTTCGTGGATGTGCTGTGGCCGCTGCTGATCATGAGCACGGGCCTCGGCCTGGCCGCGGCGCCGGCCACCGCGGCGATCGTGGACGGGGCGCCGGCGGACAAACAGGGGGTGGCGGCCGCGGTGAACGACGCCGCTCGCGAGATGGGCGCCGCGCTGGGGATCGCCCTGGCCGGCAGCGTGCTGGCGGCCGGTTACAGCCACCGCATCGCCGAGATCGCCGACCGGATTCCCGAACCGATCCGCGGGCCCGTCACCGGCTCGCTCGCGGGCGCGCTGGCCGTGACCGAACGCATCGGCCCGCAGGCGAAACCGCTTGCGGACCAAGCGAAATTCGCCTTCGCGCACGGGTTGCACCAGGCCACCCTCGTGCTCGGGGTGGTGACGCTGGTGATCGCGACGATCCTCGGAGTGTGGGCACCTTCTCGCGTGCGATCCGGTGCCGAATCGGAGGGTGCCGAAACGGCCGGGGCCGAATCCGCCGGCGCCGAATCGGCTGCCGGAGCAGGGCAGCGCTGATTCGGTGTGTCGGGGCCGGCGTCACCGCGCCGGAGTAGGAAGGCGTGTTGTGATGGACGCGGGCCGGCCCGGCGTCGGCCACGCGCGGGCGTGGGTGTCGGTCCGCGCGGCGGAAGTCGAATCGAGGAGCGGCGATGGCGCAGGTGAATGTGGCGGTGATCGGATACGGATTGTCCGGAGCGGTCTTTCACGCTCCACTGATCGCCGCCGACCCTCGGCTCCGGATGGCCGCGGTGGTGACCTCCTCGCCGGAACGAGCCGACCAGGCGCGCGCCGACCACCCCGGCGTACGGGTATTCGCAACAGTCGACGAGTTGTTCTGCGCCGCAACGGATATCGATCTGGTGGTGATCGCGAGCCCCAACCGCACCCACGAACCACTGACGCTGCGGGCCGTGGCGGCCGGGCTGCCGGTGGTGGTCGACAAACCCTTCGCCCTGACCGCCGTCGAGGGCGAGGCGATGATCGAGGCCGCTCGACGGGCCGGCGTCATGCTGACGGTCTTTCAGAATCGGCGCTGGGACAGCGACTTTCGCACGGTGCGCCGGCTGATGACCGACGGCGCGCTGGGTGAGGTGCGCCGCTTCGAATCCCGCTTCGAACGCTGGCGCCCGCACACCAAGGGCGGGTGGCGAGAGGTCGGTGGCGCCGACGAAGGCGCCGGCATCCTCTACGACCTCGGCAGTCACCTGATCGACCAGGCGCTCGACCTGTTCGGCCCGGTCGAGGACGTCTACTGTGAGCTCGACGCCCGCCGTCCCGGTGTGCTGGCCGACGACGATGCCTTCGTGGCGCTCACCCATGCCTCGGGTGTGCGGTCGCATCTATGGATGAGTGCTGTTGCGCCACAGCTGGGCCCGCGCTTGCGGGTGCTCGGCTCCGAGGCCGGGTATGTGTGTTACGGACTGGATCCGCAGGAGGCGGCACTGCGAGCCGGTCGTCGTCCCGGCGACGGACAGCCGTGGGGGAGTGTCGATCCCGTCGACTGGGGTCAGCTCGGCGCCGAAGGCGATCTGCGCCTGACCCCCAGCGAACCCGGCGCCTATCCGGACTTCTACGCCGGGGTCGCCGCCGCCCTGCTGGACGGCGGCGAACCGCCGGTGGACCCCGCCGATGCCGTGGCGGCCCTGCGCGTCATCGAGCGGGCGCGCGCGGTGGCGGCTCGATGAACGCCCGTCAGGGTTTGCGGGCGACACCGCCGTAGGCGGCGATGTCGGCGGCGCGGCCGACCTCACGGGAGTCGGGCTGCCACTGCGTGATGCAGGTGAAGCCGGGATCGACGAGCTCGAGTCCGTCGAAGGCCGCGGCGATCTCGGCGCGCGTGCGCGGATAATACGGCGTGCCACCGGTTTTCGCGTATTCGGCGCACAGGTCGACATACGGTTGGCTGTCGTCGGTGCCGTCCCAGAGCACCAGATAACTACCGGACGGCACCGCCGCCAGCACCGTGCGAACGATGCGCAGCATGTCCTCGTAACTGCGGGCGTGACCGAGCACGCCCATGAACATGACGACCACCGGCTCCTGCAGATTCAGGATGGCGTGCGCCTCGGCGATGATCTTCTCCGGCTCGTGGAAATCGGCGTTGACGTAGGTCGTCACACCCTCCGGAGTGGTGCTGGTCAGCAGCGCGCGAGCGTGGGCGAGAACCAGCGGATCGTGGTCGACGTAGACCACCTTGGCATCGGGCGCGACGCTCTGGGCGACCTCGTGGGTGTTCTGCATCGTCGGCAAACCGGTACCGATATCGAGGAATTGCCGGATTCCGGCCTCGCCGGCCAGATGGCGCACCGCCCGGATCAGGAATTGCCGCGACTGCACCGCCATGGTCGCGATATCCGGATCGATCTGCAGACTCGCCTCACCGACGGCGCGATCGACCTCGTAATTGTCCTTGCCGCCCATCCAGAAATTCCAGATGCGCGCCGAGTGCGGAATATCGGTGCGGATCTGCGCCGGATCGTCGATGGCCATATGTGCTGAGCTCCCCGTAGGTGTGGGCGCCGCCGAACCGCGCGGCATCTCGTCGGTGCGAACTACGCGATTATAAACCTCCGCGCAACGGTTGTGCCGGAATATGTTGCAGGGCCGAGATATTCGGACCCGCAGTGGGGGAGCGCGTGTGCGGCGCGGGCGACCGTGTGCGACGGCTCGTGTGCGGCAACGTCGTTCGCGGGGAACTCGACAGCGACGACTGGTTAGCTAAGAATGTGCTAGTTGGTTCGGTTTTGTTGGTGGCGGCTGTTGGGGAGTATGTCTGACACGCGCCTTCGGATAGGTGGAAGCCTTGCGCGCCGTGACACTAATCAAGCGTCCAATCTGGAACGTTGTCCACATCGGCACTCGAGTTCGGCGGCTGCCATTCCATCCGCGCGATCGGGTATTTAGGAATTACGCCCCCCGGCACGTAAGGTTGCCGATCGGTTACTGAGTATCTCGTCTCACATGGAGGTGGTAGAGGGCTTGCACAGCACAGTGGTCGTCGTCGGGTCCGGATTCGGGGGGATAGGCATGGGAACGGCGCTACGGCGCACGGGGATGGACGATTTCGTCATCCTGGAGGAATCGCCCGAATTGGGGGGCGTGTGGCGAGACAATACCTATCCGGGATGTAGCTGTGATGTACCGGCGCACCTGTATTCGTTCTCGTTCGCGCCGTACCGCAGTACCGGCATCCGATTCCCGGGGCGCCGCCGGACCTTGGAATATCTGCGGGCCGTCGCCGGCGCGGAAGGGCTACCCGGCCATCTGTACACCGACACCGCCGTCACCGAGGCGACCTACTCGGAATCGGGTTCGTGCTGGGAACTGCGGGCCGCGAACGGGCTTCGGTTCACCGCCGATGTCGTGGTCTTCGCCGTCGGTCAACTGCATCGGCCGAACATTCCGGAGATCCCGGGCCGCGACGAATTCGGCGGCGCGTCGTTCCACACCGCCGACTGGGATCATGCGGCCGAGCTGCGCGGGCGGCGGATCGCCCTGATCGGCACCGGATCCAGTGCGGCACAATGCCTTCCCACGTTGGCCGACACGGCCGACTCCGTGCGGATATTCCAGCGCACTCCGCAGTGGATCCTTCCCAAACCGGCCGCCGAATTCGGTCCGGCGACGCGAGCGGCGCTGCGGCTGCCCGGGGCGCAGCGCGCCTACCGCTGGGGTCTGCACCAGGCCGCCGACTCGCTGCTGGCGCCGATCATGCACCGCCGCTGGCCCGCCCGGCCCGCGGAATGGATTGCGCGGCAGTACCTTCGGCGTACTGTCGCCGATCCGGTGCTACGGGGACGGCTCACCCCGGACTATCCGATCGGCGCCAAACGCATCGTCTTCGACAGCCACTTCTATCGCACGCTGGGTCGCGACAACGTGGAACTGACCACCTCGGCGATCGCCCGCATCACCCGCGACGGCGTCGTGACCGCCGACGGCGGACGCTACGACGCCGATGTCATCGTCTACGCGACAGGATTCCGCGCCGCCGAATTCCTGGCCCCGATCACCGTGCGGGGGCGTGGTGGACAGTCTCTGCAGGACCGATGGCGTTCGGGCGCTGACGCTTTCATGGGCCTGGCGGTGCCGGGATTTCCCAACGCCTTCCTCATCGCCGGACCCAACTCGTTCACTCCGGCGGGCAGCAATCCGGCGATGAAGGAGCATCAGATCGCCTACATCATGCGCTGCCTGCGCTGGCGCGACGAGATCGGTGCGGCGGCGATCGAGGTGCGGGCCGACGCGATGGCGGCGTATCGAGCATGGCTGGCCGACGCGCTCGCCACCACGGTGTGGTCGGCGGATGTGCCCAGCTGGTACACCCACGACAGCGGCGCGATCACCAACCCCTGGCCCGCCTCCGTGCGTACCTACGCCCGGATGCTGCGTCGCCCGCCGGCGTCGAGCTTCGCACCGGTGCACCGCACGGCCGCCGCCGAAACGGTCGGAGCCTGACCCTGCTCGCCCGAGAGGACCGCCCCGGCGCGAAAGCCATTGCGCCGGGCGGTCTTCCGGTCAGGCCACGGTGGCGTCGAGTTCGACCTCGATATTGCCGCGAGTGGCCTTGGAATACGGGCAGACCAGATGGGCGCCCGCGACGAGCTCGTCCGCGGTCTGCTGGTCGATCCCGGATGCTTCCAGATGCAGTGCGGCGCTGAGCCGGAACTCGTCGCGCTCGGTGTCGTGGTGCAGGGTCACCTCGGCGACCACGGCCAGATCCCTCGGCGTCACCTTCTTCGCCGCTGCCACCCGCCGGACCGCGCCGACGAAGCATGAGGCCCAGCCCGCGGCGAACAACTGTTCGGGATTGCTGCCACCGCCCGCGCCGCCGAGCGCCTTCGGCCCGGCCAGGGTGATGTCCAGTGCGCCGTCGTCGGAGGTCGCGCGACCGCCGTTGCGGCCCTCGGCGGTGGAGGTCGCGACTGCGGTGTAGGTGATGTCGGCCGCGCCGTCGCGCCCGTCGGGTGACGCAATCGGTGTACGTCACCCGGTCGCGGTGCTCAGTCCTCGTCGTGGGCCAGATGTTGTTTGGCCTGGTCGTAGTCGCCCTCGAGGTGGTGTCCGGGTCCGTAGACGAGATGGACGACGCCGGTGCGGAAGGCGGTCGAGCGAAGCAGAGTCAGCGGGAGAGTGGCCTCGGCGTCGTCGAACAGGCGCATGCCGGACCGCACCGCGATCGGGTGCACCAGCAGATGCAGTTCGTCGAGCAGTCCCGCGCCGAGCAGTGCCCGCACCACCGAGACCGAGCCGGAGATGGCGATATCACCGCCGGATTCCCGCTTCAGTGCCGTCGCCCCGGCGATCAGATCACCCTGCAGCACTTCGGAATTGCGCCAGGTGAAGGTGTGCTCGCTGTGTGACACCACGATCTTGCGGGCGTCGCCCAGCTTGCGGCCGAACTCCGCGTCGGGCCCGCCCGCGGCTTCGCGTGTGGGCCAGGCGTCGGCGAAGCTGTCGTAGGTCTTGCGCCCCAGCAGCAGCGTGTCGGCACTGCCGAGCTGGGCGTCGACCGCCGCGCCCATCTCCTCGTTGTAATAGGGGAAGTGCCAGTCCTGCGGATTCTCGACGACGCCGTCGAGAGCGATGAACAAGCCGGCCGTGATCGTGCGCATGTTGTCTCCTGGTCCGATAAGTCCTGTTGCACGATCCGACGGCGCGAGCGCGCGGAAGTCATCGGTGCCGGCGACGATCTCCGGCGGCGCGAGTGTGGCGACGGGAGTGGGGCAAAAAGTGAGCGGTTCCCCATATTTTGTCGCCAAATGTGCAGATCTGCTCGTGCAGTCACCTATTCGAGCAGGTCAGAGGCTATGCGGCGGGGTGTCGAAAATGTCCAAAACGGAGTAGAAGGTGAGCGGAGGCTCGCATTACCGTTCCATCAGGTAACACCTACGGCCGGTGATCGGGCGGTGTCGATATCGCCTGGTCACCGATCCGTGACAAGGAGGTCAGAGTGACTACAGCAAGCACAGTCGGTGCTGAGCGCGCGATGTCCGGCCGCGCCACCTCGCTGTCCATGCGGGACGCGCAGGCCATGTCCCGGGAACTGGTCCTGCACCTCGGCGGATCCGTGGCGCCGTTCACCACCCTGTCCGCCGATGTGATGTCCGGTGAGGTGTCGGCCGTCGCGCGGATCTGCGTGGAATGGTCGATCCGCCGGGTCAACGGCGGGGGCCTTCCCGAACGCACCGATCGGCTGCGGGCCGCGGCCGCGCGCTGGTGCCGCGCCGGCATCCCGATCGAGGTGGTCGTGCACGCGGTCCACGAGGGATTCAAGGCCGGACTGGACCTGCTGTTCGCCCGGGCCAAGGCCAGCGATGCCGAACTCGTCGTCCGGGGCACCGCCACCGCGCTGGAATTGCTGGACCTGATCACAGCGACCGTCAGCAAGGTCTACGTCCAGGAGCGCCGCGCCGACGCCGTCGAACACCACACCGCCGTGCACACCCTCACCTCGGCGTTGCTCGGCGGGCACGCCACCACGAAGCTGGCGCGCGAATGCGGGATCCGGATCGCCGAGCGGTATCACGTTCTCGCCCTGTGGATTCCGCCGCATCCCGACGAAACGCATCCGCGGCTGGACCGGAACGTGGTCGCGCGCCGAAAACTGCGGCGGGTGCAGGCCGCGCTGGCGAAACTGCTGCGCGATCAGCCGCTGGCGATGCTCTCGGTCGACGGCGGCACGGTGCTCATCCCCGAAACCGCCTGCACGGAAACGGAATTGGACGATCTGCTCACCAGGCTGTCCGAGCTGGCCGGCGTGCCGCTGACCGCCGCGGTGGTGGGCGCCGCCGCGGCCGACGTCCCGGCCGCGGCGCAGCAGGCGCACGACCTGCTCGACACGGTGCGCCGGCTCGGACGCGGGCCCGGAGTGCATCGCTTCGCCGAACTCGCGCTGCAGTATCAGCTCACCCGGCCCGGCATCGGCCGCGACATCCTCGACGCCCGGCTGGCACCCCTGGACGACCACCCCGAGCTGCTGGAAACGCTGCACGTCTTCTTCAACACCGACCTCAACCGGCAGCGCGCCGCGCGGCAATTGTGCATCCACCCGAACACCATCGATTATCGGCTGCGCCGCATCGGCCAGCTGACCGGCTTCGATCCGTCCCGCACCACCGGATTGTGGTATTTGCGTTCGGCGTTGATCGCCCGGCTCAGCATCGCCGACCGCGATGCGTCCACGCCGGTGCGCCGGCCCGCCTGATTCGGGCCCTACGCGCCGGAACCGGCCGGTGGCCGCTCGGTGGTGGCGTCCAGGTGCGGGTAGACCACCTCCTGCACGATGAGCAGCACCGCGGCGGCACACGGGATCGCCAGCAGTGCGCCGAGGATGCCGAGCAGCGCGCCGCCCAGAATGATCGCCACCACCGTGACCACCGCCGGCACCCGGACGGTGCGGTCCATGATGCGCGGGACGAGCAGGTAGTCCTCCAGCAGCCGCATCGCGAGGAAGAATCCGGCCGTGGCGATGCTGACCGGCAGCGAGACGGTCAGCGCGACGGCGGTGATGATCAGCCCGGCGACCGTCGAGCCGATCAGCGGCACCAGGTCCAGCAAAGCCACCAGCACCGAGAGGATCAGCGGGTACGGCACCGAGAACACGGTCAGCCAGATGAACGTGGCGATCGCGGTGATCAGCGAGATCAGCAGATTGCCCAGGACGTATCCGCCGACCTTGGCGAAGATGGCGTCGCCGAGCAGGATCGCGCGGGGGCGGCGCGACTGCGGGAAGAACCGGTACAGGCTGTGCCGGATGCGCGGGAAATTCGCCGAGAAGTAGATGGTCAGCACCGCCACGATCAACGCGCTGGCCAAGACGCCGAAGACGCGCTCACCGGCGCCGAGCAGACCGTGGCGCAGCTCGGGGTTGTCGGTGAGGCCGTGTTCGAGTTCCTGATCCAGGTGCAGACGCTGCGACCACGATCGGATCAGCGGGTACTGGTTCTCCAGGTCGTGCAGCCGGTCGGAGGCGTGGTCGACAAGATCGCCGCCCTGGGTGACGAGCGGTGTGATCGCCGCGGCCAGGAATCCGGCGACGAGCAGTGTGGCACAGCCGAATACGACGGCGACGGCGGCCCAGCGCGGCAACCGGCGCCGATTCAGCCAGGCGACCAGCGGCTCGATCCCGATCGCCAGGAACAGCGCCACGCCCACCAGCACGAGGGCCTGTCGTGCGGTCGCCAGCATGTCCACGATGCCGATCGCGAGGAGGACGCCGAGGCCGCCGGTCACGCCGATCACGAACGGAGAATTGCGGTCGAACCGCGGGCCCGGCCGCCCGTGCGGGTGCTGCACGCCGGCCGACTCGGAGGCCGCGCGTTCGGCTGCCGCGATCGGCTCCGGGACCGACGGCTCGCCCTGCGAGCCGCGTTCGGCGTCCGAATCGGCGGAACTACCCATTCTTGGCAGCGTAGCGCCCGCGCGCCGTGCCCGGGCCGGACCGGAGCGGCGGGTCCGCGCCGAACTCGGGTGGGCTCACTGTCCCAGTGCCCGAGCGAACACCGGCCAGCTCCGGTGCAGGTCCTCCTGCCAGTAGCCCCAGGAATGGGTGCCGGTGGGACGCATGTCGAAGGTGGCGGGAATGGCGAGCTCGGTGAGTCTCGTGCGGAGTTCGCGGGTGCAGCGGACCGCGCCGGTTTCCAGGGCGCCGCCGACGAGGATCTGATCGGCCAATTTTGCTGGGCTGGAACGGATTCCGGGACCGTCGAGGGTGTCGAGCGGTCCGGGTAGGCCCGTGCCGGTGGAGACGTAGATCGCGGTGCCGCGCAAGCGGTCCGCGTGCAGGTAGGGGTCGTTGGCCGCCCAGGCCGGGTCCGTCGGCGGGCCCCACATGTTCACGGTGTTGCCCCTGCCGCCGCCCACGACCGCGTCGACGATGAGCTGCCCCGGCGGATCGCTGGTGCGCGCGCAGCCCGAGTACGACCCGATCGCCTTGTACAAGCCCGGGGCGGCCAGTGCCAGCTGAAAGACCGAGGTCCCCGCCATCGATATTCCGATGATCGCGTTCCTGCCGTTTCCGCCGAAGCCGGAATCGATGATCGGTGGTAGTTCCTCGGTCAGAAACGTCGTCCACCGCTGCCGGCCCAGCACCGGATCGTCGGCGCGCCAGTCGGTGAAGTAACTGCTGGCGCCGCCGAACGGCACCA
>NZ_LZMK01000360.1:0-1432 GCF_001665865.1 Nocardia sp. 852002-20019_SCH5090214
CTCTACTCCCTGCCGACCGCGACCTGGTCGCCGACCTTGCGGTGTGGCGGGCCGCCCAGCACGTGCCCGACCACGACAGACGCCCCACCGGCGCCGACCGTTACCCCGCCGCTGAACAGCGCACCCAGCAGGACCTTTCGCGTGCGGTCGCGGCGGCTGTCGGTGATCTCGACGGCCCTGCCCGACGCTGGGCGGCGCTGGCTGGCGGCCTCGACGATCGCCTCCCCCACGACCCGTATTGGCCCGTGCTCGCCGAACGCCTGGACGCCGCACACCACGGTGGCCTAGACGTCGACCAGGCACTCCACGCCGCGATGGACCGGCCGCTGCCGGATGAGCAGCCCGCGGCCGCGCTGCGGTGGCGGCTCACCGAGCAACTCGACGCCCACCACGACATCGGTCGCGCCGATCAGCCCGAGCCGGCACCTAAGCATTCGAGCGGCGGTGAGACCGACGACCTCCTCGCCGCCGCCGGCCTGCTCGACTGGACCAGCGACCTCACTGCCGCCCCGGATCTGGGCGACCTCGATCTGCCTGGCACCGAATTCCCCGGCGCCGACCCCGGTTACGACCTCGGCCTGTAGGAACACGAAGCTGCGGATGTGCGGTCTCGAAGGGCTGCCGCGCCCTCCCCTCAGCGGGGAGGGCTTGCCACTGGGCTACGGGCGAATACTCCGTAGGCCGAGTGGTTGTCAGGCAGCGAGATCAGCGCCAGGCGGATCGTTATCGTCCGGATCAGGAGCAGGTGCGTCCGCCTCGGGCTGACCCGCCTCCGGATCGGCCGGCGGCGCCGTGGTTCCTCGTCGGAACACCATCCCGTTGACGATGTCGCCGATCCCGCGGAACGGATTGGGCCAGGCCCTCATGTAGTCGGTCAACGCTCCGAGAGCATCGACGCCACCATTCTCCAGGGAACTGCGTCCTGCCCGGATGTAGTAGCAGAACGCGAATGTGGCCGATCCGACGACGAAGATCACGACCACGCACAGAACGATCAATTTGAGTGTTTCCACCGGCCCTCTTCCAAGGCAATGGATGAGTTTGCGCCGGTTCCGGGAAGGGTCGGACGACTCAAACTCATCCGAACGAATTCGGACGAAAGTGAGCCGGGCCCTTTCGGATGGAGTGACCGAAACCCGGGTGTGTTTGTCTCATGTGTTCCGCCTCAGGCAGAACCACTAGCGACCCTTCGATGTGCATTGGGCGGGCCGGACCAGAATCGGACTCCAAAAGCCCCGGCTCCGCCGGTGACCTCCGATTTTGACCGCCTCCATTCTATCGCGAGGCTCGAAGGCACTAGCAGCTGGGGTACACGAAACCACTTGCGGCGCCGAAGGACTGAGCCTTGGTGTGAGGTGGCAAGCCCTCCCGCGAGGGAGGGTGCGGCAGCACCAAACTCGGCCCGCACGTGAACGGGCTGGGGCGTTCGAGA
>NZ_LZMK01000361.1:0-501 GCF_001665865.1 Nocardia sp. 852002-20019_SCH5090214
CCTTGGGCACGGTTGTATTCGGCATAGGCGCGGGCGCACTCGAACCGGTAGCCAGCCTCGGCGACCACATATCGGTTATGCGGGCGGCCGAGCTGGGCCATCTTCGCGCCGTAGAGGCGGGCCACCCGCGGCGAGACACCCTCGGCCATCTGCTCGGCCGCCAGCTGCGCGACGATCGTGTCGGCGTTCGGATGCATCCCGCGACCGAACAAGGCCCGCATCTGGGATTCGGTGACGATGTCTCCCTCGACGATATCCAGGGCTCCCAACCCCGACCCCACCCAGCGACCCGGGGACTCGCCGCGCTCGCTGTAATAATCGGCGAGCTGTTGCGCGCCACGCTCATTGGCGTCATTCGTGGCGATATTCCGCAGGTAATACTCATAGCCGTCGCCGTACGCGATCTTCGCCAGCGACATCATGCATCCAGGCTACGCCGCTCCAGATTTCTCGTTATCTGTTCGTGACCTGGGAGCATGAGGTGTGAAATTTTTTGTGTGA
>NZ_LZMK01000362.1:0-569 GCF_001665865.1 Nocardia sp. 852002-20019_SCH5090214
TTAACCTCACAACCCACTCTCACAACCACATTCCCCCACTACCACTCACCCACAACCACTCACTCACACAAAAATTTTCACACCTCATGCTCCCAGGTCACGAACAGATAACGAGAAATCTGGAGCGGCGTAGCCTGGATGCATGATGTCGCTGGCGAAGATCGCGTACGGCGACGGCTATGAGTATTACCTGCGGAATATCGCCACGAATGACGCCAATGAGCGTGGCGCGCAACAGCTCGCCGATTATTACAGCGAGCGCGGCGAGTCCCCGGGTCGCTGGGTGGGGTCGGGGTTGGGAGCCCTGGATATCGTCGAGGGAGACATCGTCACCGAATCCCAGATGCGGGCCTTGTTCGGGCGCGGGATGCATCCGAACGCGGACGCGATCGTCGCGCAGCTGGCAGCCGAGCAGATGGCCGATGGTGTCTCGCCGCGGGTGGCCCGCCTCTACGGCGCGAAGATGGCCCAGCTCGGCCGCCCGCATAACCGATATGTGGTCGCCGAGGCTGGCTACCGGTTCGAGTGCGCCCGCGCCTATGCCGAATACAACCGTGCCCAAGGCCCAA
>NZ_LZMK01000363.1:0-536 GCF_001665865.1 Nocardia sp. 852002-20019_SCH5090214
CCGACCAAACTGAGCGGAACAGCCGTGGCCGGCATGCTCGCCCGGGAACTCGAGACCCACTGCCCGGAGGGCTTCATCCCCGCTCGACTCACAGTCGACCTGTATCAACCGGTCGACAACGCCGCGTTCGATCTGCGCAGCACGGTGGTCCGTCGAGGATCTCGAATCACTGTTGCCGACGCGGCACTGTCGCAAGACGGTCAGCAACGTGTGAGGGCGACAGCCGTTTTCCTCACCACCGGGACCGAACCGCCTGGCCAGCTCTGGAGCCGAGACGAACCGCTGCCGGTTCCGCCGCAGGAGAGTGCTGTGCCCGGCGGGACGCCGCCGCTGTTCAAGAGCGGCGATCGCGACTGGTCCGAGGATTTCGCGGCGAATCAAAACGCCGACCGCAAAATCTCCTGGCAGAACCTGCCACCACTGGTCGCCGGGGAACCGATCACTGGGTTCCAGCGCGCAGCGATCCTGGGTGACTCCACGAACCACGTGTGTCATTGGGGCACCGAAGGCGCCGGCTACATCAACGCCGATGTGAC